>JBMFNP010000001.1:0-90100 GCA_049970095.1 Thermoplasmata archaeon
TGAGCTTGGAAAAATTGAGAGAAATAGGGAAATGCTGGAAAAGGCACATAGGTGGTTTGAAAGTATTGGGAACAGGGTGTGGGTGGAGCGGGTAAAAAGGGAGATTGCGAAACCCGCAAGAGAAAAAATACAGTAAATGTTAATTACTCCATCGTGTTATGAAAATATTGAAGGTAAAGCCAGAATTGATGGAGGTATTACATGGCAACTATATTCCTTAACGAAAAAGCGAAAAAATGGAAGACCCCTCATGGAGAGCTTTACATAATAAAAGACAGATGTAAGGGCTGTGGTTTTTGTATAGAGTTCTGTCCCAAAAAAGTACTTGTGGAATCTAAGGAATTCAATGCAAAGGGCTATCATCCCCCAGAACTTCAGGAAGATGAGACAAAAAAATGTATTAACTGCGGTTTCTGTGCAATGATTTGCCCTGAATTCGCAATTTTCAGTGAGGCAGATGCAGCATCAAAAGAGATTGCAGTGGTTCCGGAAAAGCAAATCTCAATCCCAGAATCCCCGAAGATTCCCGAAATCTTGAAATCAAAGGATGTGCTCACAGGGGAGCATTTCTGGAATGGAGATGTAGCTGCTGCAGAAGGTGCAATTGCTGCAGGATGCAAATTCTTTGCTGGCTATCCAATCACCCCTTCCACAGAAATTGCAGAACACATTGCTGAAAGAATGCCACAGATTGGTGGGGTTTATGTGCAGATGGAGGATGAAATTGCAAGTATTGCCGCAGTTTTAGGTGCTGCATGGGCAGGCGCAAAGGCGATGACTGCTACATCAGGTCCAGGTTTCAGCCTAATGCAAGAAAATATAGGGCTTGCAGCAATGACCGAAACACCCTGTCTCATAATTAATGTGCAGCGAGGAGGCCCTTCTACAGGACTCCCCACACTTGTAGCTCAGTCAGATGTAATGCAAGCAAGATGGGGAACACATGGGGACCATGAAATCATTGCACTCGCACCCAATTCCCCACAGGAATGCTTTGACCTCACCATTGAATGCTTCAACCTTGCTTACAGATACAGAACACCTGTGATTCTGCTGATGGACGAATCAGTGGGGCATATGACTGAAAGAGTAGTTGTCCCTGATAAAACCAAGATCCAGCTGGTGGATAGAAAGAAACCCAAAGGTGAGCCTGGAAAAATTAGGATATATGAAGCAGATGAAGACCTTGTGCCGCCTATGCCATATGCAGGTGAAGGTTACAATATCCACATGACTGGCTTGACACATGATGAAAGGGGATATCCCAGCACAATTGCAGAGACACAGGAAAGGATGATTAAAAGAATCTGCGATAAGATAAGGATCCATGCAGATGAAATTGTGAGATTTGAGGAATTCATGGTTGAAGATGCGGAAATTGTGGTTGTAGCTTATGGTATTACCTCAAGAGTTGTTAAAAGGGCAGTGATGCTGGCTAGAGAGCAGGGAATAAAGGCTGGAATGCTTCGCCTGATTACAATCTGGCCTTTCCCTGAAAAGGAAGTGAGAAAACTTGCACAAAATATTAAAAAATTCCTGGTTGTGGAGATAAACTACGGGCAGATTGTGCTGGAAGTTGAGAGATGTGCCTGTCATGCAAAAGTGGAGTTTCTTGGTAAAATGGGAGGTTCTGTGCATACACCTGCAGAAGTGCTCGCTAAGATAATGGAGGTATCAAAATGACAATGTATGCAGTAAATGAAAATCCACTTGACATTTATTTGAGGGCTGACAGAATGCCCCATATATGGTGCCCTGGTTGTGGGCTTGGCATAGTTACGGGTGCTTTCATAAGAGCAATTCAGCAATCAAAAGTTGACACAAAGCTTGTCTCTGTAGTTGCGGGAATAGGGTGCACTGGCAGAATCCCTGGTTACCTGAACTTTGACACTTTTCACACTACGCATGGAAGGGCAATTCCATTTGCCATAGGGCTGAAAATTGCAAAACCAGAACTGCATGTGTTTGTAATAAGCGGAGACGGTGACCTTTTTGCAATAGGTGGAAACCACATAATTCATGCAGCAAGAAGAAATGTGAACATCACTGTAATCTGCGTCAATAACTTCAACTATGGAATGACCGGTGGACAGGTGGGACCCACCACACCAGAAGATGCGAAAACCACTACCACACCCTATGGAAACATAGAGCCCGCATTCAATCTTCCATATGTGATGGCTTCTGCAGGAGCAATTTATGTAGCAAGATGGACTACACTCCAACCCAGGAAAATAATTGATAGCATTCTTGAATGCATGCAGAAAGATGGTTTTTCATTCATAGAAATAATTTCTCCATGTCCCACTGCATATGGCAGAAGGAACGCGCAGAAGGACGCAATGGAAACAATGAAATTCTATCAGTATAAAACCAGAGTAAAAAATGGTGCAGATCCTAAGGAAGCGGATATTTTTCTTACAGGTGAAATTTTGACAGGCAAGTTCGTGGATATCAATAAAATTACTTACATGGACAGGGTAAAAATGCTTATTGAGAAGGCAAATAGGAAGGGGGCTTCAAAATGACAAGAAAAGAAATAAAATTTGGTGGGTTTGGAGGCCAGGGTATAATACTCGCGGGTTTCATTGTAGGGAAGGCGATATCAATTTATGACAAGAAAGAAGCTGTATTTACCCAGAGCTATGGGCCAGAGGCAAGAGGAGGTGCATGTGCTGCCTCTCTTGTAATTGATGAAAAGAGCATTGATTACCCATATCCTGTTTCCCCAGACATTGTTGTAGTGATGTCACAGGAAGCATACCATGACTATGTGCCAGGAATGAAAGAAGGCGGCACTTTAATAATTGATGAGGATCTTGTTATGCTGGACGACACAGCAAAAAGGGCAGGAAAAATTTACAAAATTCCTGCAACAAGATTTGCTGAGGAGCTTGGAATGAAGATTGCTGCAAATATCGTGATGTTAGGATTCTTTGGATATGTGGCAAGAGAGATTGTAAACATAGAATCCCTGAAAAAATCAGTGCTTGAAAGCGTGCCTGCAAGGTTCAGGGAGCAGAACGCCAGAGCATTTGAAAAAGGCTACAATTATGCAAAGGAGACATTAAAAGGTGAGTAGATGCCAAGAATCGGGGTTTTTGTGTGCCATTGCGGAATTAATATTGCTGGTGTTGTAAATGTAGAAGAAGTTGTGCGGCAGATTTCTAAATATCCAGATGTGGTGCACGCAGAACATTACAAGTACATGTGTTCAGACCCTGGTCAGAACCTAATTGTGAATGCAATAAGGGAAAAGCGACTGGATGGTGTAGTTGTGGCTGCATGCTCTCCAAACATGCACGAAACCACATTCAGGAATGCGTGCGAAAGGGGAGGTTTGAACAAATATCGGTGTGAAATGGCGAACATCAGAGAGCAAAGTTCCTGGGTGCATGCTGAAAACCCTGATAAGGCAACAGAAAAGGCTGTGCAGATTATCCAGGTAGCGGTTGAGAAAGTAAAACTGAATATGGAATTGAAAGAAACCAGTGTGCCTGTAACCAGGAAATGCCTTGTTATTGGCGGGGGGATTGCTGGCATCCAGGCAGCACTGGATGTTGCTGATGCAGGTTATGAGGTAATTCTTGTGGAAAAGCAGCCTTCAATTGGGGGGCACATGGCACAACTCTCTGAAACCTTTCCAACTCTAGATTGTTCACAGTGCATCTTGACGCCAAAAATGGTAGCGGTTTCCAGGCATCCGAACATAAAACTGATGACCTATGCGGAAGTTGTAGATGTTAAGGGTTTTGTGGGCAATTTCAGGGTAAAAATTCATCAGAAACCGAGGTATGTGACTGCAGACTGCAACATATGCGGAAAATGCGAGGATGTGTGTCCAGTTATTGTGCCAAATGAATTTGACAGAAATCTGAGCCCAAGGAAGGCAATCTATCTGCCTTTCCCGCAGGCAGTGCCAGCAAGATACACAATTGATACAAACTATTGTCTGGGTCTTAACCCACTCGTGTGCGGCAAATGCAAGCAGGTGTGCGAGGCGAAGGCGATAGATTATGACATGCGGGGGGAGGATATAGAGGTAGAGGTAGGTGCAATAATTGTTGCCACGGGTTATGAGCTGTTTCCAAAGGAAAAAATCGGGGAATATGGCTATGGAGTTTATGCAGATGTGATTGATGGACTTGAATTTGAAAGATTGCTTTCTGCAAGTGGTCCCACTGGTGGTGAAATTGTCCGCCCCTCGGATGGAAAAGTGCCGAAGGTGGTTGCATTTATCCAGTGTACCGCATCCAGAGATCCAGATGCTTACATGCCCTACTGCTCAAAAATCTGCTGTATGTACACAGCCAAACATGCAATGCTTTACAAGCACCATGTGGCAGATGGAAATGCGTATGTGTTTTATATTGATATAAGGGCTGGTGGTAAGGACTATGAAGAGTTTGTTAAACGGGCAATGGAGGAGGAGCGCATCACATACATCAGGGGCAAGGTCTCAAAGGTTTTCAGACGGGGAGATAAAATGGTTGTCTGGGGTGCAGACACGCTCTCTGGACAGTTTGTTGAACTTGAGGCTGACCTTGTGGTACTTGCAACTGCAATTGTGCCAGTATCCCACACGAAAAAAATTGCAAATCTGCTGAAAATTCCAGTGGATGAAAATGGTTTTCTGAAAGAAGCGCATCCGAAATTGAGGCCCGTAGAAACTCTGGTACAGGGAATTTACATTTGCGGTGCTGCCCATGGTCCAAAGGATATTCCTGAAACTGTTGCCCAAGCAAGCGGTGCTGCAAGCAAGGCAATAGCCATTCTCTCTGGCAAAGAATTATATCATGAGCCTACAACTGCAGAAGTGAACACAGACGCATGCTCTGGCTGCAGGGTATGCGTGAATCTATGTCCCTTCAGTGCAATTACATTTAATGAAACCACACATACTGTTGAGATAAATGAGATTCTTTGCGAAGGGTGTGGTACATGTGTTGCTGGCTGTCCCACAGGTGCCCTCAAGCTGAGAAATATGACAGACGCACAGTTGTTTAATATGATAAGAGCTGCACTTTCTGGGGGTGCATAACATGGAATTTGAACCAAAAATTGTTGCATTTCTGTGTAACTGGTGCGCTTACAGTGGTGCAGACCTTGCAGGAGTGAGCAGGCTGAACTATCCACCGAATATGATTCCAATCAGGGTTATGTGCTCAGGCAGAGTTGACCCCCAGTTTGTGCTTGAAGCATTTAGAAATGGTGCAGATGGTGTATTTATAGGAGGTTGCCACACTCCAAATGACTGTCATTATGTTGTGGGAAATTTCAAGGCATTCAAGCGTGTAGTGTTGCTTAAAAAAATGCTTGAGCAGTTAGGAATTGAACCAGAAAGGTTGCGGATAGAATGGATTTCTGCAAGTGAGGGTAGAAAATTTGCAGAAGTAACAAGGGAATTTGTAGAGCAGGTAAGGAGACTGGGACCCCTGCATAATGAAAAGAGGAAAGAGTAAAATGCAGCAGAAAACGCTTGTGCTCGGGCTTGGAAATCCGCTGCTGGGAGATGATGGGGTAGGAATAGAGATAGTGAGGGCGCTGAAACAGGAGGATCTGGATGCAGAGTTTGAGGAAATGAATTCCTCTGGCTTTGAGGTTGCTGAAAAAATGCTTGGTTATGAAAGGGTTTTTGTGGTGGATGCAATTGCAGGTAGAGTGGCAGGCAGAGTGCATTTCTTTGGAATTGAGGATCTCAAGCCCACAATACATTTCACAAGTCCACATGACACTAATATTCAGACCGCAATTGAATTTCTCAGAACACATTCCGAATTCCCCAAAACTGTAAAATTTGTGGGAGTGGAGATTATTCCCAATCCAGAATTCAGAGAGGGGCTTAGCAAGGATGTGAAAGAGGCGATTCCCGAGGCAAAAAAAATAATTTTGAAAGAACTGAGAGGAGGTATCTTGAATGAAAATAGGTGAAGAGAATGTGGAAAAGCGGAAGCAGTTTATAAAAAGTGTTGAAGAACTATCTGGCCAGAATTTATTTGCATGCTATCAGTGTGGCAGATGTTCTGCTGGCTGTCCAATGGTAAGCAAGATGGATGCAATCCCGAGTTTAATCATGAGAATGCTGCAGCTTGGTGATGAGGGAGTAATGGAAAAGAACACATACTGGGTGTGTGCATCCTGTTACACCTGCGATGTGCGCTGTCCTAAAGGCATTGATATTGCAAAGGTAATGGAGGCACTGCGCCAGATTAAACTGCGGAAAAATGTGAATTATGTGGACATAGGAAAAATTGAGGGTATTGAGGAAATACCGCAGATTGCACTCATCTCAAATTTCAGGAAATACACGGGTTAGGTGGTCTAAATGAAAGTCCCTTATTTTCCAGGTTGCAGTCTGAAATCCGATGCAAATGTGTTTGAGGAATCTGCAATAGATTTCTGCAAAAGCATTGGCTTGGAACTTGTGGAATTACCGAACTGGAATTGCTGTGGCACTGTTTATTCCCTTACAACTGATGATATAATGCATCACCTTGCATCACTCAGAAATTTGGTGTATGCGCAGGAACTGGGTAAACAACTGGGCACAAATAAACTCATTACTCTCTGTGCAATGTGCTACAATACTCTCGCCCAAGTAAATGCAATAGCAAAAAGCAACACGGATGCCCTCAAAACCGCAAATGAATTCATGGATGATGTGACGGATTACGAGGCAAATGTGGAAGTGCTCCATCTCCTCACCTTCCTTAACAACTATGTGAGTTTTGAAAAAATCGCAAAACTGGTGAAAGGGCGGTTAAATGGTATGAAAGTTGCGCCATACTATGGATGTTTGCTTGTTCGCCCTGAGCATGTGAAAATTGATGACAGGGAGAGACCTTTGATACTTAACAACCTCCTTCGCATCCTCGGTGCCCATTCAATTGAATTCCCGTACAGTGTTGAATGCTGTGGTTCATATCACACAGTGAGTTTGAAGGATGCAGTAATTGAAAAAACATATAATATTATTAACAACGCAAGAGAAAATGGTGCGGAGGCAATTGTGCTTTCCTGTCCGCTATGTGAATTTAATCTGGACAAGCGACAGAAGGATGTGAAGGCAAAATACCCGGGGTTTGAGCAGATGCCAGTGTTTTATTTCACAGAACTCCTGGCACTTGCCAACGGCAGAAAGATCAATGTCAATGCACATTATGTCTCACCCGAAAATGTGCTCAAAAGATATCAACTATGAGGTGATAATATGGAAGAAACAAAAACAATAAGAGTATATATAATGGGAAAGGAGCATGAAGTTCCAGAGGGCTTGACCATAATGAAGGCGATTGAGTATGCAGGCTATAAAATTGTGAGAGGCGCTGGCTGCAGGGCTGGATTTTGTGGTGCCTGTGCTACAGTTTACAGAAAGGCAAACGATTATAAATTGAGAGTTGCTCTGGCATGCCAGACACTTGCGGAAGATGGGATGTACCTTACGGAAATTCCATTTGTGCCTGCTAACAAGGCAAAATATGATATCAATAAGTTGTCCCCAAGGGCAAATGTTATACTTCAGTTCTACCCAGAAGTTGCGAGATGCGTTGCATGCAATACCTGCACAAAATCCTGTCCCCAGGATTTGAAGGTGATGGACTATATCCAGGCAATGAAGCGTGGAGATATTACAAGGGCTGCAGAACTTTCGTTTGATTGTGTGCAATGTGGACTCTGTGCTGCACGGTGTCCAGCTGAAATTGTACATTACCATGCTGCACAGCTTGCAAGGAGAATTTATGCAAAATACATTGCAAAGCCCTCTCCCAATCTTGAAAGGAGAATAAGAGAAATTGAAGAAGGCAAGTTTGATGTGGAGATCAAGAGGCTGAAGTCAATGCCGCTGGATGAATTGAAGAAAAAATATATGGAACAGCAAAAAAATGCAGAGAAGGAGGAATGATAAGATGGAGTTAATAAGAGGATATCCAGAATACATGCGCGAATCTATTGAGATGGTAGCAAAGACAAGGGAGGCAAGAGCAAAGGAGGTTATGAGGAGATTAACGCTTGAGGAAAGAGATGAAGTGTTGAAAGCATTTCACCCCGACTATAAACCAGATGCAAAGGTTGAAATTCCTATCGGTGCAAGTAAGGGAGAAAAAGCACCAAAGGAAGTTGTGAGATTACTTGAAGGAGAGCCAGTTGTGGATGAATCTGAAGTGAATCTTAGCCAAATTGACTATGATGTGGATATTCTCATTATTGGTGGTGGGGGTGCAGGCACGGTTGCCGCACTCTGGGCATATTACACCGGTGTGCCAAAAGAAAATATACTGGTATGCACAAAACTCAGACATGGAGATGCAAATACAATGATGGCACAGGGAGGAATTCAGGCTGCAGACCGCCCTGAGGATTCGCCTGCAATTCACTATCTGGATGTGCTTGGAGGAGGGCACTTTACAAACAACCCAGAGCTTGTGGAAAAACTTGTGCTTGAAGCCCCGAAAATCATAAAATGGCATGAGGAACTGGGTGTGATGTATGATAAAGATGCAGATGGAAACTTCATTGAAATTTCAGGTGGAGGTACATCAAGATTCAGAATGCATTCCGCAAAGGATTACACTGGCATGGAAATCATGAGAGTGCTCAGAGATGAGTTCAGAAATCTTGGAATGCGGGTGCTTGAATTTACAAGTGCGGTGGAACTCCTGACAGATGAGCATGGTGAGGTGAATGGTGCAATCCTCCTAAATATGGAAACAAAACAGTATTATGTGGTGAAGGCAAAGGCAGTAATTCTGGCTACTGGTGGTTTCGGAAGGTTGCATATCATGAACTTTCCCACAACAAACCACTATGGGGCAACTGCTGATGGTTTGGTGCTGGCATACAGGGCGGGTGCAAAACTTGTGGACATGGATTCTGTGCAATATCATCCCACAGGTGCTGCATATCCGGAGCCAATTGTTGGGCTATTGATCACAGAGAAAGTGCGGGGGCTGGGTGCCCAGGTTGTAAACAAGATTGGAAAGCAATTTGTGTTTCCACTTGAGCCGAGAGATGTAGAGGCAGCAAGTATAATCAAGGAATGCTATTCCACAGAAAATTATGTGGTTACACCCACTGGTTTGAGGGGCGTGTGGCTTGATTCACCGCTGATAGAACTCTTGAGGGGCGAGGGCACCGTGGTGAAGTCTCTGGGTGCGATGCACAGAATGTTTGCAAGATTTGGAATTGATATGAGCCAGGATCCTATTCTCACATTCCCCACACTCCATTATCAGAACGGTGGTGTTGCAATTAATGTGAATGCAGAAACGAATGTTAAGGGGTTGTTTGCCTGTGGCGAGGTTGCTGGTGGAATTCATGGCAAGAACAGATTGATGGGTAATTCTCTCCTGGATGTGAATGTGTTTGGAAAGATTGCAGGGATTTCTGCAGCAAAGTATGTGAGACACAAAACACACAGCGGTAAACTTACTTTCAATCATGTGAAGAAATACATGAAGGAATTGAAGGATGCTGGAATAAAGTCTGAGCTGAAATCACCCATGCTTCTCCCAGATTACAGGGGCAGGGCTGTGCTCAGCAGGAAACTGGATATAGTTGTTTAAGATGCAAAAATATGTGTTAGATGCCTCTGCAGTGCTCTGTGGGAAGGACATCTGGTTAGATGGTGCGGTTTATGTGCCACACTCAGTACTGGAAGAGCTGGGCAGGGGTAGATATCGCCAGAAAGTAGAAAATCTTATGGGCATAAAAATTTCAGTTGTTTCACCTAGTAAAGAAAGCAAGGAAATAGTGAGAAAAAATGCTGAAAAAACAGGGGATTTGCTTAGATTGTCAGCACAGGATATAGATGTGCTTGCCTTGGCACTTGAACTTGATGCCATAATTCTAACAGACGATTATTCAATTCAGAATGTTGCAGTGCATATGGGAATTCAATACCATGGTGTTGCAGAGCATGGAATAAAAGCAGAATATCGGTGGGAGTATGTGTGCATGGGCTGCAGAAGGCGCTACCGCAGAGCAATGAAGGTATGTCCAATTTGCGGCGCAAGTATAACAACAAAGAGAAGGAAAAGTGATTTGTGATGCTTAAGGGCGGGTTCTCTCAAGTGTGAGGTATCTTATTTTTTCATTATCAACAGCTGCAAAAACGATGGTTTTTTTCACACCATGGGCAAGCCGCACAGCACCACTGATGTCAGGCCAGATGCCTCTATAATTTCCTTTTACAGCATGCACAAGGTACTTTGCATGTGCCTTGTCAGGGTCTGTTTCATATGCCCTGAAATGTGTCCCATACTTGAAACCCGTCTTTACTATCAGATTCCTTGACTTCAGTTCCTTGTACACTTTCAATCTTTCATCAAAATCTTTCTGGATTTTCCTGCATTTTTTGAAGAAATTTTCCAGAGAAAGTTCTTTTCCAGTTTTTGCATGAATGAGTTTGAGAATCCCTTTTTCAGCAAGGTAATATGCCTCTGTAAGTGAGAGCTGCAATCTTGTGCCCACCATGTGCCCATAAAAGCCTGCAGTGTAAAGCGCATTTGAAGCCTCTTCGTCAAAAACCAGTACCCTGTCTTCCAGAAAAACACCTTCTGCCTTTTGCAACATTGTTTCTGCAAATTTACCAGTTGGAACATGAATTTTCATTATGTAGTATGTGATATCACTTTCCTCGTCTACAATTCCCAGCAGCACATCTTTTCTCTGGCTATGGGCTTGCTCTGCAATCTGGTAGAGCGTTGAGTACTCAAAAACCTGTCTCTCTGAAATTCCTAGCAACCAGTATTTTGCAGGAGTCTTTCTGGGAATTCCGCCTCTGGGATAGACTAGAAAATGAATCTCCTCATTTCCCTTTTTTATTATATAACCCCGTGCGCGCATATCCCTGTAAACCAAATATTTTATCTCAAATGAGTTTTCAAGCCCTGCAGCATAATTTATGAATTTCTTTAGTTCGTATTCCTTGCCATCCTTTCCCTTCACCTCAATTTTTTTCAGTTCAAGGAGATAGGCGATTTCATATAAATCCAGTGCAATGCTTCCACCTGATTGAGGCTCGCCAAAATATCCACGATTGTAAATCTGGGATGCATCCACTTTGTTTTCAATAATTGCCCTGTCTTTTAAAAGAATTGCCTCCATACTCAATCCTCTTTCAGCTCGCTCGCCTTGAGTAGTGAGAAAAGTTCCACACCGCAAGAAGCAAGGGCTTCCCTGCCACCTTCCTCCCTGTCCACAACCACGGTTGCTCTTTTCACGACACAGCCAGCATTCCTTAGAATTTCAACAGATTTGAGTAAGGTTCCACCTGTGGTGCATACATCTTCCACAAGAAAGACCTCATCACCTGCTGAAAATTCGCCTTCAATCTGCTTCATTGTGCCATGTTCCCTATGGTTTTTCCTGATAATCAAAAAAGGCTTAGAGGTTTTGAGGGAAACTGCAACTACAATTGGTACTGCACCCAGTTCCATACCCGCAATCAATTTTTCTGTGGAAACAAGTGCAGCAATCATTTCTCCGATTTTATCCAGAATCTCTGGCTTTGTGATTGCAAGCTTGATATCCACATAGTAGTTGCTTTCCTTACCTGAAGTCAGCTTGAACTTCCCGAATTTCAGGGCTTTGCAATCCTTCAGCATTGCAATCAGTTCTTTTTTTGCTTTTTCTTCCATGTGTTTTGATATGGGAAGTTTGATATATAGTTAACCAACCGAAGATATTCCACAAAATCCGTTACATCTCCAGGATTTCTGTTTCGTAATGTATTTATTTTTGAGTGCCGCGGCGATGTAGGGGATGTAAGAAATTATATGCATCACTCTTGAGAAATTTTACCTCCCCATGCTCTATGCTTACCCTTATATTCCTCCTTTTCTTATGTGCGTACGGGAAACATGAATGAGAATTTTCAACTCTACCCCTATGAAAACCTGCTCGGAAATGTAAAGATGCACCGCGTTGGAATGCTGAAACTCTATATCTCAACAATCATCTCAGTGTGCCTGATAATCCTATTTGTATTTGCATCTGGGGCGATGCTGCGGGACATCAGAAATGATGCTGAAGCCCTCTTTAACCTGGAAATTCTCACAGTAATCACACTTGTAGTAGGGTTCCTAATCTACTTTCTTTCATTTTCATTTCTGAAAAAATATCTGGCACTCAGAATTTTTGGTTATATCTGGGTGATTGGGCTTTCATTTGTTGTAGCAATCTGTGCAGTTGCTGCACTTTACGAGGAGTTTTTGCGTTCATTTCCAGAGCCATGGTGGTCTGAAATTCTCGGCTCGCAGTTCAAGCTTTCATCAATCTTCTTTGTGATTCTGCTTATGATACTGAGCAGCATTCTCTACAAAATTGCGAGTTTGGTAGGCAAGGACTACAGATTACCCCTGGTAAGTGCCTCAATAACCATGGCAATAGTCTCCCTTATCACGCTTTTGCCTTCGCTAGAATTCATATATAGCCAGCAAACAAGAAAATATGCATTTCTCCTTCTCACTGTGCTTACAATAGGTTATGCAGCAATTTCTGCATTTTATCTGGCTTATGGTAAGGAGATGGAGGCAATAATCACAAATCAGAGAGTAATAATCGCAGAAAGATTTCTTTCAACTAGATATACTGAGAAGCCCTATGACCAGATTCTAAAGGTAATATACTCACAGAGCTGGCTTGGAAAAAAATACAATTACGGAAACATTGTGATTGAAACTGGAAAATGGGTAAAGGTAGAGGGAAAACTTTTGCTCTTGAAAAATACTACGGTGCTTCCTGCAGTTGAAAATCCGATTTTAGTAAAAAACACCCTAGTTACCCTTGCAAATGCACGCCTTATCCAGCGCCCAGGTGGTGGTTCACAAAGCCAGCAACATCCAGCCATTACACAATTCCAGCCAAAGCCAGTGACTACAGAATTCAAGGATGTGAAGAAAAAACCACCTGTATTCTGAGGATGAGAACATGCTGGCAATTCTTGTTACTTTTCTGCTGCTCTTCCCTGCGCATCTTCCTTCTGCTGAATATTCAGCACCAGATATGTACATACGAGTAACAGGTGAAGACATCAGGGTAAACTTCCTGATTGATATGTACAACTTCACAAACTTCTCAATAGTTTCCAAAATAGAAATAAGAACAATAAATCTGCATGAAATTAATGCTACACTGCCAGATAAAATGATAGATGCAGATGAAATAAGGGCACTTCTCTCCGATGGTACACTCACGACTTCGCAAATTGAAAATGCATACATTAACAAGGTTGTGAATAACCTTACTGCCTATTTTGCAGAGAAATTCGGAGACAACTGTACAGTAAACAGAGGATGGGATAATGCCTCACTCAACTATCCTTCTGTTCCTCCACCTGATGAACCCCCCATTGTATATTATGTGAATTACACAATAGAAGTTTATTTTGGACATGGTATTGACGATGAACTTATTGTGGGTGTGCTGAATGGAGGTGCAATCTATATTTCTGTGTTTAGACCACTTCCTTCGCCCTATTCCTCAACATTGAATCTCACACTTCCGCATGGTGTCATTGTAAAAAATTTTCCGTACACCAATGGCACATGGAACCAGAGACACTATTATATCTGGGATGGAAGCAAGGAGGTAAAATTGGAAATTTCAGGGGAATTTGCAAAGAAATATAATAGAAGCAACATCACAATGGATGTGGTTATAGACATGCATACACTCCAGAATGTGAAAGGAAAGGAATATCTCTACACATCTGTGAATGTTTCTGCAAATGTTTATGTGCTCGCACTTCCTGATGCACTGGAAAGTAAATTTCCTGAGAACCTAAAAATGGACTATTTAAATGCAGATGTAATCCGCCTCATACTCTCAAAGAATGTGGTGAATCTCTCATTTGTCTATGAGACAATAAATGCCACAATTGAATATGGAAAGAATAGATTAATGGAGATGTTTGGAGGAAAAATAGATTTCAGGGCAGAGGCTATCCAGAATATCTCATGGAATGGAAATCCCCTTCAAATTGATGAACTTCCCCCGATTTCAATTAGAATTAGCGGAAACAGCACACTGGATTTCGGAGAATACATCAAAAACCATCGTCTATCCCTTTCCCTTACCTACACCTATAATCTCAATCTTCCTGCAATTGAGGACTTCAATATCAACTATACTGTGATTTTTCCGAAGAACATAGAGGTGCTGCGTGTGGAATGTAATGCACCCCACGATAAGTATTATGTACAGGGGAGAGATGCGGTCTCTGTGCATATCACAAATACAACAGAAAACCTCAAAATTTTCATAAGAATAAGCTTTGACATTGATTTTGAAAGGGTTTATCCATTCATTGTCATCCTTGCGGTATTTATAGGTATCTGGATTGCAGTTTCCATCATGGCGTACAGAAAGAAGAGGGAAGGTTCATGAAAGGCAAATTCATAACTGTTGAAGGCGTGGACGGAAGTGGGAAAAGCACTCTTACTGCGAAACTTGGCAAATTTCTTGAAAATGCGGGTTACGATGTGGTGCTTACCACGGAGCCCACAGATACCTGGCTTGGAAAGAATGTAAAGCGAGCATTTGATGAAAATCTGCTGCCCTACAGTGAAGTCTTTCTGTTTCTGGCTGATAGGTGTGAGCACACGCGCCAGATAAAAAAAGAACTGGATGCTGGAAAAATTGTGCTCTGCGACCGCTATGCAGATTCCACATATGCATACCAGGGTGCAGCTCTTGAAGGATATATGGAGGCACCAGTTGAGTGGCTTATTGAAATAAGCAGGTATATTGTGATAGAGCCAGATCTTACACTACTTTTGATAGCACGCCCAGAGGTAGTAATTGAGAGAATTACACCCAGGGGCTCACTTACAAAATTTGAGAAATGTGAGTATCTGAAGAAAGTGCATGAAAATTATCTCATGCTATCAAAAAAATTCAGCAGAATCAGGGTGATTGATGCAGAGCGGAAACCCGAGGTAGTGTTTGAAGATTGCAGAAATGCGGTTGTGGAGTATTTGAGGGGGCAAAAAAATGAGCGCATGGAAGACAGTGCAGGATTGTGTGCATCGGAGTATAAAACTTGATGGAGTGCGAAAGGAATTACTTGAACTCCCGGAATTGCAGCGGCTTGCGAACATCAAACAACTAGGACTTGCATACCTTGTTTTTCCAGGGGCAAACCATACAAGGCTTGAGCATTCGCTTGGAACTTCTTATGTGGCAGAAAGAATTGGAAGTGCGATAGGGCTGGATCCTGAGGAATCCAGGCTTGTAAGTGTGGCTGCAATGCTTCATGATGTGGGGCACGGGCCTTTTTCCCATACACTGGAAAGTGTGCTTTTCAGGAGAAAGGGAATGGAGCATATGGACATTACCAAGGGGATCATTACCGGAAAATATGACATTGTGGGCAGTGCAGTAAGAAAGGAACTTGGAGAGACTAGAAGTGTGCCAGAAGTTCTTGAAAAATATGGGATTAAACCTGAGAAAGTTGCAGAACTTGTAAAGGAAACTATCAGTGTTTATAACTGGGAGCGGATGATGTATCATGAGGAAGGTACCAAATATCTGAATAGTCTTATCCATGGGCCCTTTGATGCAGACCAGGTGGATTATCTGCTTAGGGATTCGTACTACACAGGAGTGGCACATGGAACAATTGATTTTGACAGATTGCTTAACACAATCCAGATTGAGAATGGCGAACTATGTATCCACAAAAAAGGGTTGAGTGCGATAGAGGGTATGCTTGTTGCCAGGGGATTAATGTACTCTTCAGTTTACTTTCACAAGACCGTGAGAATTGCAGAGACGATGCTGGCAAGAACTGTGGAGAATTGCAAGGATATAGAGGAGGATGTGCAAAATTTTGTGGATGCGGAATTAATGGAATATCTGATGCGAAAAAATGAAAGGACGAGGAAAACAATGCTGGCAATCAGGTTCAGGAAACTTTTCAAAAAGGTTTATGCAAAAAACGCAAATGAATTAAGCCCTGATCAGAAGGAAGCGCTCTATAAAATCAGCAAGAATGCAGACCGTAGACATGAGACCGAGGAAAGAATCGCGAGAATGGCAGGAATTCCCGATGGAGAGATAATTATAGACATTCCTATTCCCGAGCTCCTGCTTTCAGAGCCACGAATTGATAAAACAGAGGTGAAAATTGTCTGGGATGGTGGAAGTGCAATGCTTTCTAAACTAAGCCCGCTTGCAGAAGCGCTAAGAATAAGAAATGTTGTAGATTGGGTAGTAATGGTGTCCTGCAACCCAAAGTACAGGATTGATGTGGAGAAAGTGGTAGAAAGGGGGCTGTTCTGGATTTAATCGTTGCTCACTTCTTTTTGTAATTTTTTAATTCTTTCCTTAGCTGTATAGCCAGTTGCTTTTTCAAGAAAAAGGTTGTATTTTTTCCTTGTGTCTTCTGCAACTTCCTCTGAAACCTTTTTTTCCATTATTGTTTCTACACAGAGGGTTTTTTTGTCCTTCAGAAAGACCCTGAGTTCCTTGAGCGCACCATAACTTGTTTTGATTACAGTGCCCTCATGCACAGCATTTCCAAAAATCTCTCTGATGATGTTGACCAGTTTATCCCCTTCTATGTTTTTGTAATTTCCAGGCTTGATCTGATAATCCCGCATAAATGGAGGAATTCAAATGGGTTAATATAAGTGTTGATGAGTTGGTGAAGCAATCTTTTTATTTATCAGGTGTATGTGCGGGTTGGTGGTTTATGTGTCCGAGCCATCAAAGGGTGAAAGAGAAAAAATTACGCTAGGCCAGATGATAGACCGTGATGCAGTAGCATTTCCAGATAGAGATGCAGTAATATTTGGAGAGACGCGGTGGACATATGCTGAACTTCACGAGAAAGTTTCTCAGTTTGCGTGCGGGCTTGTAAAATTGGGTGTAAAAAAGGATGATAAAGTGGGAATCTGGATGCACAATTTCCCTGAATGGATTGTTGCCTGGTTCGCAATTCCAAAAATAGGTGGAGTTGTTGTGCCCATGGACACATGGTACAAGCCCTCAGAGGCTGAGTACATCCTTGGACACTCAGATGCAGTGGCTGTTGTCACCTCAGAACCGTTTGGAGGTGTGGACTTCATAAAAATTATGGAAGAACTCAAGCCAAAACTTCCAAATCTGAAATACATTATTGCAAGAGGCGCAAATCCTGGTAGTGCAATGAGATTTGAGGATGTTTTAACAATGGGAAAGGACTGGCGAAATGACATTGAATTCAGAAAGAGGGCATCGGAGCCACAACCCGATGATGTTACTTTCATCCTTTATACATCTGGCACGACTGGCAAACCCAAAGGTGCGATGCTCACCCATCATAACATTTCCAGAAACGGAAGGGATATTGCCGAGATTCTTCAGATGACTTACAGAGACAAACTTTTGATATGCGTGCCATTCTCACACTGCTTTGGGTGTGTGCTCAGCATTACTGTTTCTGCAAGTGTGGGTGCGTGCATGGTACCCCTTGTTGCCTTTGACCCTGAGGAAGTGCTTAAGACCGTGGAAAAGGAGAGATGCACTGTGCTTCATGGTGTGCCCACAATGTTCATAAGGGAACTCGCTGTCCTTGAAAAGAAAAAGTATGATACTTCATCACTTCGCACAGGAATTATGGCTGGTGCCCCCTGTCCCGTGGAAACCATGCAGGGTGTGATGGAAAAAATGCACTGCAATGTCTCTATCGTGTATGGACTTACTGAAGCCTCACCTGCAGTTACTGCAACCAGATTTGATGATTCCATACAGGACCGTGTGGAAACTGTGGGAAGGCCAATTCCTGGTGTGGAGGTAAAAATTGTGGACGCAGATAGAAAGGAAGTTGCGAGGGGAACCCCGGGTGAATTGGCGTGCAGGGGCTATAATGTGATGAAGGGCTATTACAAGAACCCGGAAGCGACAAAGGAAACAATTGATGAAGAAGGCTTCCTTTACACCGGTGACCTTGCAACAATGGATGAGCGGGGCTATGTGCGCATCGTGGGAAGGATAAAGGACATGGTAATTGTAGGAGGCTTCAATGTATATCCAAGAGAGATTGAGGAACTCTTGCTTCAGCATCCAAAAATTCTGGATGTTACTGTGGTGGGCGTGCCAGATAAAGACCTGGGAGAGGTAGTTGCAGCACTGGTTATTCCAAAGAAGGGTGTTTCTCTGAAAGAGGAGGAGGTTGTAGATTTCCTCTATGGTAATGTTGCAAGTGCCAAGGTACCCAGATATGTGCAGATTGTTGAATCCTTCCCTGTAAGTGGGAGAGGAAAGGTGCTCAAGTATGTAATCAGGGAGGAGTTAAAGAAAAAAATTTCTGCTGGAGACCCCAGCGTAAAGAAGGTTGTGCCCACAGCTGTGAAAAAGAAAATGCGCGAGGCAAAGGTTCCAAAAACCGTAGAAGAACTGATTAACGCTGGAAAAATCCATCCGGAGAAAAGAGAAATTCTGGAGAAATTTTTGATGTCAATAACAGATGAACAGGAGGAACTGTTCAGAAAGTTGATAGGATAGGCTACTTTCGCAGCACATAATCTCTATTGTAAAGATACTCTCTGAAGATTTCCCAGCTATCTTCATCTCCACCAAACTCCTCAAGATAAATTGCCTTTCCTTTCCTTTTTGCCTTTGCAAAGCCAGTAATTTTTCCATTCCTGAGAACTATATATGGTGCACTCCTGCCCGTGAGTTTCTTCATAATCCCGGAAAAATACCTTACAGTTCTGTCCTCTGGGCTGATCACGCCAGTAAATGTTGAGGGTTTTACTGAAAGAAACTGATTGTGAATGTAGAAAAGTTCTTCAATATTCTCAATTACGAAACCTACAGCACACAAACCCTCCTTTACAAGTTTTATGAGACAATTTTTTGCCACATCCCTTCTGATGAGATTTCTTGTGTAGGAGGAAATCAGCGAGGGATTTGTTATTCCAAACTGCTCAAGGAGTTTTTTTATGAAAAACTCAGTGGCTTCAGTGCGGGAAAATCCATGCTCTGGTGTGATTTTGAGGATTCCACCACCTGCCTCATAAACAATGTTTGTTTTGAGCATTGTACCAAGCACTGCACGAAATCTCCGATGGGAAATGGAGACAGAGGAGTAGAGTTCATCAGCAGTTTTTGGTTTATCCAGATTGGAAAGGATCTCCTTCATTTCTTCAGCAATTCCCTCTGCAAATCCATAGCTCTTGATTGCCTTCAGAATGCTTATCTGCTGCTCTGTAAAGTAGCCACCCCCTGAGAGTCCATAGGCATAATAGATGTTTTTAAGTTCCTCTGGATGTGCAAACCTCATTGCTCTCAGAAGCAATTCCTCTTCATTCATAACTCCGAAGTATTTTTCAATAACGGTTAAAGCATCATTGGAGAGTTTCGGAATACCTTGAAGCACAAGAACTCTTGCAAAAATTTCATCAAAAGGAAACACTTTCTCAATGTAAGGCAGTTCGGAATGAATAATTGCACTACCAGATTTGAAAAAACCTTGCTTGAAATATGTTGTAAATTCTGTTGCCCACTTACCTCCGATTTTATTCAGGTGTACAATACTCACATCTCTATATTTCGCATATTTTATCAGCCAGTTCCAGATTTCAGGGAGATGAATGTAGTTTTCTTCTTTAAGCCAGATGCTGTGTACCTGTAGAAAATCATCTCTCACTTCGCAATTCACAAAAGCCGCCAGTGCTGATTTGCTAACATAAACTAGATTGTATGCCTCTGAAAGCATTCCAGCAATTTCTGCCCAGCGGTGTTCAAGATATGGGTCATGCGCAGAAAGCAGGATGCTCTCAGGCATTTTTCCATTCAATTTCTCATCTGAGAAGAAAACAGTTCTTTCAGTACCCAGAATTTTTGCGCGTTTTATTTTATGTTTTGTAACTAGGTTGTTCACAATTGCGTCCACTTTTTCAAAGGGGAGGTTTAGATATCTGGAAAGAAAATCTACAGAAACAGCCCCAAAACCCTTCACAATTCTCTCTATGCAGATTTCTTCTGCCTCTGATATCCTCGGATACAATGGAAGGGCTTCATAAATTACTGGATCCCCATCCTTTTTTTTGAGAAGCACACCAATCTCAAGTTTATCTAGTGTCTCTCTGAGAGAGGAAATCCCAGCATATTTTTTCAATTCAGAAAAACTCATTGGTCTGGCAAGCATTTTCCATACTTTCTTCTCATTTTCTGTAAGCGGGAGTGAGTAAATCGATTGAAGGAGAGGAATATCTGAGACATGCACAAACACACTTCTCCCTCCTATGTATTTTCCATACAATACATCATCAGGATGCCAGTTTTTTTCAAGCCCTCTTACAAAAAGCACATAGGGGTCCCTTATACCCAAAAAGTTTTGGAAGCATTCATCTATATTTTTTACCCCGAAAACTGCGGCGGAAATCCTGCTATCCATCTCTGCACGGGAAATATATTCACTGGTTTTTGCGAGCACAAATTCAAGGAAGGGAGCGCTGAGGAATTTCTCGTTACCATTAACAATCACGGGTACAATATTTCCATCTTCAAGCAGTTCCTGGAAAGTTTTCTCTACATCCCTGTGCCCTACACCTAGCATTGTGGCAACTTCTTCTGCAGTTGCTGGCATAGTTAAAATGTATTTGCAAATTTCTCTGAGGAGTTTGGATTTCAACCCCTTTTTGAGTTCCTCTAAAATTGATGATGCATCTGGGTACAGGTAAACCTTTCTTCCAGCAACATCTCCCTTGTGAATTTTCCCTTCCTTTACAAGGGCTTCAAGATTTTCATCTGGGTAATGGAAAACATGATATTTCTGCATGAATTCAAGTGCATCTTCTTTGCTTCCGAATCCAAACTTCAAAATCTCCTCATTGAGTAGGTACCTCTTTACCTCGCTTTCCTTCCTTATTCTCCTTAATTTTTCAATCCAGAAACCGCTATCCTTTGCAACAGAATTGAGAAGGGTGAGAGAAAATGGAGAAAGGTTATTGCCATTTCCATAATAAACCTGGAGTTCTCTTTTTTTTATTCTTTCAAGGAAGTTAACAGCATTTGGCAGATCTAGTGTTTCGTACAAACTTTCCCTCATGGCTTCAATATAAATCGGATGTTTTTGGTGGATTTTTTCAAGCAGGGATTCCATCTGTCTGGAAATCCGAAATGAAGAAGCCCGTTTTCCACGAAGATTTCTGAGAATCAAAAAACTTCTGATTGCGGATTGCTTGAATCTTGTGAGAAAAATATCCGAATTCCTAATTAATTTTTCCATGGATGTGGTAAATACCTCAGCATTTGGTAGTGCCTCAAGAAATATTCTATCTTCAGTGAGAATTGCGAATCCGTTATCTTCTACAATCATCTCGCACGGAAGATTTAATTTACTGGCAATATATCTTGCCACCGCTTCATTCACCTTTCTTCCTGCAATTGATAGAACTACCGAGGCAATTCGCCCCTCTTCTTCCACCCACTCAACAAGGATTTTTTTGTTCCCTGGCATTCCTAATTCCTTCTGTTTTTTTATCATTGTCAGAATGTACATCACACTTTCTTCATTTGCACATCTTCTTGAAAGATATTTTTTCAGGTTTGGCTCATCCATTTGTGAGAGCATTTCAAGTGTTTCTCCTATGGCTCTAGATAATTCTGGTGTTCTGGCATTGATCTCCCCCACCCACGAGGGGACTGTGGCATGTTTCTGTGTGCTCTCTTTTACAAAAATCTTACTGCTGCTTCGGCGCACAAAATCATACACCCTTGCACCTAAAATGAAGGAATCACCTGGCTTCAAAAATTCTGCAAATTTTTCAGAAAGCGTACCCAGATGCTCACCATATTCGTCAAAAACCTGGTAATTTTGTTCCTGAGGAATTGTGCCTACATTCTCATAAAAGTATGTTGCAGCACTTCTTCTGGTAGTGAATTCTTCCAGTTTTGCGTGGTAATCCACTCTTCCAGTTTTAGGCTGCGAAAGGGCATGCAGCACACTCTCCAGTTCTTTCTTTTTAAGGTGATGGTAGGCATATGCCCTCTTCAGAATTTTCAGGGCTTCCTTTATCTTCCAGGTTCTGTGAATTCCCATTCCAATTAACACCTGTGCAAGCACATCTAAAGAGTTCACTGGAATTTCTACATGGTCCAGTTCTCTCCTTTCAATCTTTTCAATTATTGTGAAACATTCTAGAAAATCCAGGAGGTCTGTGGAAATAAAATAACCCATAGATATGCCGCCCAGTGTGTGTCCTGCCCTTCCAAATCTTTGGATTGCCTTGGAAATTGATTTTGGAGAAGAGATTTGTATTATACAGTCAACGCTGCCGATGTCAATTCCAAGTTCAAGTGAAGTAGAAGTCACTACAGCCCTCAATTCTCCTTTCTTTAAACTATCTTCCGTTTCCAGGCGTCTTTTTCTGCTCAAACTTCCATGGTGTGCATCAATGGCAGTTATGCCAAGCCCCCTCAGAACTTGCACAAGTTCTTCTGTGTGTTTCCTTGTGTTTGTGAAAATCATTACTGTGCGATGACGGTTGATAATCTCAGCACAGATTTTTGCGATCAGAAGATTTGCTTCTGCCCTTGGTTTGTTTTCTATGCCTGGCTGGTAGATTATCTGGATTTCATACTCTCTGCTGGTGTCTAAATTGAGAATTTCTACTCGTCTGGGTTTTCGGGCTGAAAAGCCTCCAAGATATTTTGCAATTTCTTCAATAGGGGACTGGGTGGCTGAGAGACCGATACGCACAAAACCTGGGGAGAGCTCCTCCAGGATTTCCAGTTCTGCAGAAAGCAAGGTTCCTCTTTTGCTGGCACAGAGTTCATGGATTTCATCAAGAATTACATATTCCACCTTATTTAGGTGTTCCTGGAATCTCCTTGAGTTTAACAGAATTGTGAAGGATTCTGGGGTGGTGATCAGAATGTGTGGTGCATTTTTTAGCATCTTGATTTTTTCTTTTTGAGGTGTGTCTCCAGTGCGCACTGAAACTCTTATGTTTCCCTCTAGCCCCATCTCTTCAAGGGGTAAAATAAGGTTTTTCCTTATGTCATTAGCCACTGCTTTGAGCGGAGAAATGTAGATGCAGTATACTCTATTTTCAAGTTTTCCCTTTTCATTGAGCGCTGCAAGATTGCTTAAAATTCCGAGGAATGCACTAAGTGTCTTGCCAGAACCCGTGGGGGCGCACACCAGCACATTTTTTCTATTCAGGATTCGCGGAATTGCCTGAATTTGTGGTTCGGAGAGTTTTCCATACTTTGATTTGAACCAGTTTCCAACATGGGGATGCAGCATTTGAATTATTATTTCCGATTGTTGTTCCACCACCACTGTGCCCATAAATCCCAGAACAATATACAAAGGAGGATATGAATTTTTTGCGAGCGAGGGGAGGGGGCAGAGCCCCCTCCCCTTACGGTCGGGGTTAACACCCTACGGTACCTGTGTTAAGGGGTATCTAAAGATACCCCGAACGCACAAACCCTCACGAGGGGGTTGCACCCCCAAATTGCTCATTCGGTAGACGGGGCTTTGCCACTTACGGTCGGGTTGCCCTCTACACTACCTGCATATTTTCCAGAAAGCACCAGTGTTCCTCCACACAATTGCACGAGTTAACCTTTAATACCCGAATACATTGGGCTCTCAAATGCTTGCAAGAAAAACAGTGTTTGTAATCTTGAAAGAAGGGATTGCAGGTATTCTGGGCTTTATCACACTGTTTTTTGTTGCCAGATTTATGGGGGCAGAACCCCTTGGAAGCGTGGGTTTCGCATTGGCATTTGTAAATGTATTTAATATCGTGGCTGACATGGGTTTTAATGCTGCCCATGTGAAAAGGATGTCTGAAGGAAAGACACCAGAAAACTGTATTGCAGTCTATATCAGATTTAAAACCATACTCACAGTTGCAGCACTCGGCATTCTATTGCTAGTGCTTCTTGCTTTTGAGTTGCTGAAAATACAGTTTTATGACTCCACATACCCCGAAGTAATTTACATAATGCTCGGGTACTTCCTTCTTACCCAGATATTGTCAATCCCGAAATACACATTTGACGCCCGTCTCCAGATATACCGCGGGCAAATCGCTGCACTCGCTGGTGCAATTGGAAAAGACCTGCTTGTCATAAGTGCATCAGTGATAATGGCTGTGGGCACATACACCACATTTCAGAGAAGCATTGCACTTGCATGCGGGTATGTAATTGAAGTTTTAATTACAGCAATCATTCTCTATATTTTCTTTATTCGTAATGAAAAAATTGGAAAATTTGATAAAAATGTTGCAAAAACATACTTGAAATTCGCACTGCCGTTCTTTCCGATAGCGATCTTTACAATACTTTCTGTGAGTGCAGACAGATTGACAATTGGTTATTTCTGGGATGCAAGAGAGGTTGGATATTACACAGCAGTCCAGCAGATTGCCAACATGCTTCTGGTAATCCAGAGTGCTACAACCCTTGTGCTTTTTCCTGCAATTTCATCAGCTCATGCTAAAGGAAATAGAGAAGAAATTGTTAGATTAAGCAGTGAAGCCATCAGATACATACTCATTATTCTGATACCCGTAGGTGCAGCAATCACTGTTTTTAGTGCGGGAATCATCCATGTGATTCTGAGTGATGAGTTTATTGTAGCAGAATACTGCTTCATATACCTCACCTGGTATTTCATACTGGTCTCTCTAGCCAGTACTGCAGGAACAACGATTGGAGGTATGGATAGACCTGAACTTGGTGCAAAAATCACATTCGTTTCTGCGATTTCAAACATCGTTCTAAACTTCATGTTTGTGCCGCTCTGGGGGGCAACAGGTGCCGCAATAGCAACACTTATTTCAGGAGTTGTTTACTTCACTCTGGTGAGATACTTTTCAAGAAAAATTCTTGGTTTCAACATATTTGGTTTTAGAAACCTGAAGACAGTTTTCGCAGGTATCCTTACTATTTTAGTGTTTTATGGCATAAAGATTATGTATTTTTCAAAGGTTGATGAGTTTAGATGGTACTCTCTGATTTTACTGCTAGGGGGTGTTGTGGGTTTGTTTGTTTTTATACTCTGGCTTATTGGAGAGTTTGGCAGGAAAGAATTTGAATTTTTCGTGAAGAGCTTGCACATCGGAGAAATGCGAAAGGGAATTTTGGAAGAACTCCGTACAAAGAATAATTAGGGGTGTCATTTCGCTACAAATATATGGTACTTCTCCTTTGGATTTTCAAGTTCCAGTTTTATCCTATCTGCAATGAGCTTGTCAGGGGAATGAATTTTGACCCTGTTGCTGAGGTCCTCAAAGGATGTGAACTTTCCTTTCTTTCTTTCCTCCACAATCGCCCACATTGTCTTCTTCCCAAGACCAGGCAGGAGTTCAAGCATATGAAACCTTGTGGTAATTGGTTGCGCAGTATTGTAAAAATCTACAAACCGTTTTTCCTGTTCATGCACAATCTGGAGAATTACATAAGGGAGTTCCACCTGTGCAGTAGGTGTGAGTTCCTCATAACCGATTCTGCGTTTTATTTGGTGAATCTCTTTCCTTTGCTCTATGTTCTTTCCAATGTAAACACGGTCACCGATCGAGGGTGTTACATTCGGTTTGACAATAAGTTCAAACAATTTAAATTCCATATCCCCAATTGCAAGTGCCAGTGGTTCCCTTTTTATTCGCTTGTCATCAAATCTCCCCTGTGGCAAAAAATCAAGTATGTAGGCATACTCTTCATACCGTTCCATCAGCCTCATCTCCCAGATTTCTTTCTACTCCTTCCCTGTGTATTTTTTCACAATTGAAAGAACGGTAGAAATTGTGTTCTCATCAAATGCCATCTCTTTCTGGAAAATTGCACGCACTTCTTCTGGTGTGGATGGTAAAAGGTCTGCCACCTTTACTGCATACTCCTCTTGAATTCCTGACTCCATAATTTTTTTAACAATTTCCACGGCAGTTTCCTTGCTTACTTTGGAAAAAGTGGTTGCGTGTTCCCTTGCCGTACTTGAAAATTTACCAAGTTCTCTTGTATTTGCTTCAGCATCTAGATATTCCTTTACCTCTGCGAGAGTAAGGTATTTTCGCATGAATTTCACCTACTGAGAAACCCTTCTCAGATGTTGAGGTGCACAAATCACAACCTTGGGTTTGTTTCCCTCTCGCACCTCAACTAGATAGCATCTTCCTTGCATACCTACAATGGTTCCTGTGAGCCCGTGGAATCTTGGGTGTGGCATACCCTCAGGTGAGCTTGGTTCCAGGTGAATCGCAGCTTTTTCTCCAATTTCAAATTTCTGGAGATAGTGCGTAACAGGTGGCATGCCTCTCTCTCTTGGTTTTTTCCGAAGTATTCCGCGGGTCCTGCATCTTATACCTTTTGATGCCTTTACCATACTTATTCCTCCAGCCCGTCATTTATCTTTATTACATCCAGTGCCTTTACCCTGCACGGAATTCCCAGTAATTCCGAAATACTCGGAGTTGTGCGCCCCTCGTCGCCAGAGACCAATTCCTTCACATAGGTGCCTGATGCACATTCTATTTCCAGTTCTGCGGTGTTTCCGTGCAGCCAGTTAAGTTTTGCATCATGGATTCTTCTTTTTCTTGTAAGGTCTGAACGTCTGTGGAGTACTCGGTAAGGAGTTTTCTGATATATATCCTTTTCCCTGAGCTCGCAAAGAACACGCTCAAATCTTTCAGGAGACACTGGCTGATCAAATTCCACAAGTGCAATGTATCTTTTTGTGGCTTTTTCAGATTTTAATGATTCCACATCTTTGTGTGTTGCAAATCTGAGCCCCTCTACTTCCACCATCTCCCTTGCATACTCGTTTATTTCCTCAGCAAGTTTTGCAAGGTCAAGTTTTCGTTTTACTGGCTCTCTTATTTCAAGAATAAAAGGTCTTCCATTTCCCAGCATTCTCACATCAATATCCTCCCTTCCCATTCCATGGAAAAAATGCTCTTTTCCGCCTGTTGCCTCAATAACCTTGCATGCAATGAGTTCCTGGACACTGGTCTCATACATCTTACCTGTGCCCCCGCATCTCCTGCAACCCTTGCCCCTGCAGTTTCTGCAATACCATCGGGTCTGGGGAATTCCTCGCACATATTTCCTGTATCTCCCATAAATAAATAGAGGTCTTATTTCCAGTTGAGCCACATCAAATCTTGTATCAATAATTACCACACAATCTGGCTCTGTGAAATTCACAGATTTTCCACTTATCTCTGCAATTTTTTTCCCTACTTCCCTGTTGAATTCGCTCTTGATGGACTCTGCATTTCTGGCACCTAATTCAAGCCAGAGTTTTTCTTCGTAAGCAAGGATTTCTTCATCGTATTTTGAACCTACAAGGAATGTTTCCCATTCAACATTTTTGAGCACATTTATCCCGATTTCAGCGTATCTGTCAATTTTTCCAAATATTCCCTGACAGAGATTACACTGTGCGGGCTCCACATATTCATAAGCAGTTTCTGCAATAATCTTTGATGCACGCTGTGGATTGCTCAACCCGCTACCCACTTTTCCAAACAATCTTCCAAGGCAGTGGGCACAGAGACGCACACCACTGGAAACTAATTTTTCAACAATTTTTTTATCTGCATCACTGAGAAACATTTTTCACATCACGGTAGTGACTTCGTACCTTATATGAGTGCCTTTCAACGCGCGGTGCATCTTGCCTATCAGTTTAAGCACATCTTCCATTTTTGCCTGTTTATTCCATTTGTATTGAAAGTCATGCATTCCAAATGCTTCCTCAAATCCGAGTTCGTGCATTATTGGCACAATTTCCTCTGGCGATACTCCTTCAGTGCTGAAAATCATTCGTACATATGTTCTCATAGCTTACACCACAAATAGTAAAGGAATATTGGTATAAATTCTTTTCTTGATGTAAAATTAGAAGACACTTCAGATTTGTTTGAGGGCGCATTCCAGTAATCTCAGAGAAAAGCAAGATTTCAACTACATCTCCAAAATCTTATAAACCCAGAGCCATATTCGGAAAAGGGGCGAAATGAAAAATGTGGTTCATCAATATCCGCAGAGAACTCCAGAAACAAATAGAAAATCTAAATCACCTGGATCCGGAGGTGCGGAGCAGTGCAGCAGATGCCATTGGTAAGATTGCGAGAAACGGACGGGCACAGGCAGTGGTGGATGCTGGTGCAATCCCTGTACTGATCCGTGTGCTCAAGGACCCAGATGAAGATGTGCGAGAGCTGGCAGCAAGCGCCCTTGCAGAGATTGCAGATAGCGGACATGCCAAGGCGGTGATAGATGCTGGGGCAGTTCCTGAGCTTATCCATCATGCTCTCTCGGATGGCTGTGAATTCATGGGGGAGTGGGCAAGATTCCTTCTTAATTTGATTGCGGAAAGTGGTCAAAAGCAGGCAGTGATAGATGCTAGGGTGCTCCCTGAAGTTATCCGTGCACTCTCAAATAGCGATAAGTATGTTCGGGAGTTGGCAATATATGCACTTGGTATGATAGCAGAAAGCGGATATACAGACGAAATAATCTGTAGTGGCGCACTGGAAAAACTGAAAGCGCTGGTGAATGATAGCACGAAAGTGAGGGTTTATGATGAAGTGAGGAAAGAGTGGGTGAAAACCACCCTGGGTGCAGTTGCCAGCGACACATTGAAAAAAATAGAGAGGGCACATTAAAGGCAGGCAAAACTCAAATACTCAATTAGCCTCCATTCATTCATGCGAAAAATCTGCGTGATTCCTGGAGATGGTATCGGTCCGGAAGTTATGCAGGCGTGTCTAGATGTTCTCCAGGCAGTTACCAGTGAATTCAGATTTGTGGAAACGCAGCTCGGAATAGAATCCTACAAAAAGTGCGGCAAATATCTTTCCGAGGAGACAACCCAGATTATCCAGAATACAGATGCATGTCTTTTCGGTGCAATCACAACTCCTCCAGACCCAAACTACCGTTCTCCGCTCCTTGCCCTCCGTCAAGGCATGCATCTTTATGCCAACCTGCGTCCTGTGTACCAATTCTTACCAGATAAAAAAAAGGTTGATATTGTGATCGTAAGAGAAAATACGGAGGACCTCTATGCCGGAATTGAGGCAAACCATCAAGGTTATGCTGTAGCTGCAAAAATTGTCAGCAGGGAGGCATGTGAAAGAATTATAGAATTTGCGATAGATTACGCAAAAATCCACAACAGAAAAAAAATTACCTGTGTGCACAAGGCAAATGTGCTGCGAAAAACAGATGGTCTGTTTGCTTCTGTCTTTCAGGAAAAGATGAGAAATGAAGAGCATCTAATAGGCGAGGAACTATATGTGGACACCTGCGCACTCAAACTTGTGACCGCACCCGAGAATTTTGACATGATTGTGACCCTGAACCTTTATGGAGATATTCTATCAGACCTGGCAGCCGGGCTTATAGGAGGACTTGGGTTCGCACCCTCTGCCAATTTGGGTGAGAGTTATGCAATTTTCGAGCCTGTGCATGGAAGTGCACCAGACATCGCAGGCAAGGGCATTGCAAATCCCACGGCAATGATACTCTCAGGTGCAATGATGCTGGATTATTTTGGTTTTTATGAGGCAGCTGATAAAATCAGAAACGGAATTGCAAGTTTGTATGCGAAAGGCATAAAAACAAAGGATATAGGTGGAGAAATTGGAACAGAAAAGTTCACAGAACTACTGATTAAAGAAATAGATATGGAAAAATGATTATTGTTGGATTTTTTCCTTTTTTACAACTCTCTTTTCTGGTATCTCGGCTTTTCCAGATTCCTCTTCTAGCATCTGGTATCTTTCACCGCCTACCCTCGTAAGCTTGTCGGTCTGCTCTGCCTCTTTCTTGAATTCTTCGTCAAGTTCTTCCAGTTCACTTTCAATCTCTGAATGCTTAGGAATAGGACCGAGAACATCATCCACCTTGCCCACTGTTTTTTCAATGTCCTCTTGTTTTACTGGCTCTCGTTCAGGAACTTTCCTTCCAAGCCCGAGATATTCTGCTGCACCTTCTACCAGTTTAGTCACCTCAAAAGGAATTATGAATTTAGTGGATGCACCTTCTCCAAGTTTCTTTACTGCTTCAAGTGAAAGCACTGTAAGTGATTTCTGATCAAGCGGAATTGCACCCAGTGAAAGAATTCGGAGCCGTTGGGCTTCTCCCTGTGCCTCCAGAATTGTTCCAAGCCGATTGCCTTCTGCCACCAGAATTCTTGCCTGTCTTGTGCCCTCTGCTTCCAGAATTTTTGCTCTTTTTTTGCCTTCTGCCACCAGGATTGCAGAGCGTTTTTCTCCATCTGCACGAAGAATTGCTGCCCTTCTCTGCCTTTCAGCTGCTGTTTGTTCTTCCATTGCTGATTTTACTGGTCCAACGGGATCAACTTCTCTTATTTCCACTGCCTCTACCTTCACACCCCATTTATCTGTTTCCTCGTCAAGAATATCTCTGAGGCGGGCATTTATTTTTGCACGGTTGTAAAGGATTTCATCCAGTTCCATGTCTCCGATCACGGATCTCAGCGTGGTCTGGGCAAGTGCAACAGTAGCGACTCTATAATTGGTCACTTCCATGTATGCCTTTTTGGGGTCAATTACCTTGATGTAAATAATGGCGTCTACATTCGTGGGGGAATTGTCTTTTGTAATCACTTCCTGGCGTGGCACATCTAACACCTGCGTCCTCAAATCCATTCTGATTACATCGGTTATTAGAGGCACCACGAAATTTACACCTGGATGCATGATCCCGCGGTATGTTCCCAGCACTACTTTTATTCCCTGTTCGTACGGCGAAATTATCTTTACAGCACTTGCTGCAATTGCGAGCACCACAAAGATCAGCAGTACCGCAAGAAATATTGTCAGTACATCTACCATCGTTTCATCACCACCAAAGGAATAGCGCAGGGAGTATATTAACCTTTCATGGAAACATTCATGGAAAAAGGGAACTAGGGAGTTGCCGCAGGGTGCAACCCTGACAATATCTTTTTATCTGATAACTCATTTCAATACTCATGGGTCTTGTCAGATTTGGGCCTCTTGTGCTTCGCTGGTGTTTGAACTGCAACATACCAGTAGTGGAACAGAGGGAGTGTGGAATCTGTAAATCGCAGACAGTTGAAGTTCAGGTAACCCCACCAGGGGATGTGAAAATTGCATTTAACAAGGAACTTCGGCTTTTCAGAAAAATTCTTGATAAACAGTTTGGCAAGGGATGCGGAACAGCCCTTTTTCCAAGAAATAAACTGGTTGTCCTGAACCCTGTGCCCAGCATTGACAAGATGTATGAAGTTGTGATGGATGGGCAGGTGGTGGCATCTGTGAGGTATGATATAAAAAAAGGCTGGCAGACACTTCTGAGGATGGAAGGTGTTTTCAGAATTGAAAAAAATATCTCAAGGCAGTTTGTAGTAGCGGATGACGGTGCCATTGAACCCATCCTGAACGGAAGCAATCTGATGGCTGTCGGGGTGCTGGAAACATCAAATGATATTGCGGAAGGGGATGAGGTAATAGTTCTTGACAAAATGAAAAAGCCATTTGCAGTGGGTACTGCCAAGATGGATGCACAAGAAATGAAATCTGCAATAAATGCGGGGGAAAAAAAAGGAGTGGCTGTGAAAGTGAGATGGAGAGAGGCATGGAGAAAAGCCAGAATCTTACAGGACAGAATTATAAGCTGGAAGCAGGTTGCAGAGGGGAGCAAAACTGCACTCCAGAACAAGGAACGGATGGCTTTGAATTTCATCCAGAATGTGGCAAAAAAATACAACAAAGAAATCGCAGTTTCCTTTAGCGGAGGAAAAGATAGCTTGGTTACGCTTCTTCTCGTGCTGAAAGCAGGTTTTAAGCCCAGAATTTTATTTGTGGACACGGGATTGGAACTTCCAGAAACCTTAGAATATGTGAAAAAAATTGCGGAAAAACTTGGAGTTGAAATAATAACAGAAAGTGCAGGAAACGCTTTCTGGGAAAACCTTGAGATGTTTGGTCCTCCTGGCAGGGACTTTAGATGGTGCTGCAAACTCTGCAAATTAGGTCCCACAACACGGCTAATCAGCAAAAATTTTCCAGATGGGGCTGTAGTATTTATCGGACAGAGGGTTTACGAGTCAGAACAGCGGGCACAGAAAGGCAACATATGGGAGAATCCTTGGGTCCCTGGACAGATTGGTGCCTCCCCTGTGCAGTACTGGAATGCGCTTCACATCTGGCTCTACATTATGAAAGAAGGAATGGATGTGAATCCCTGGTATGCTGAAGGGATGGAAAGAATTGGGTGTTTTCTCTGCCCTGCATCCAGCATTGGGGACTTCATTATCATAGGCAAGAAATATGAAGGTTTAAAAAAATGGGAAAAGTACTTGAAGGAATATGCAGAAAAAAATGGTTTTGGAGAAGAATTCTTAAAGTATGCTCTCTGGAGATGGCGAAGGTTGCCCAGGGGAATAAAAGAATACATTGGAGAATTTGAATTTGAAAGAAATGGAGCAGATGTGAAACTCAACCTTGCTGATGGTTATTCTCCATGCACCGGTGGTTATTCAATAGAAGGGGTTTACAATAGAAAACTGGATATTGAAAGGATAGGAAACCTGCTGAATATCCTTGGAGCCTCAAAAATTGACAGAGAAAACAACCTTTGTGAGATAGAAGGCATCCAAATTTTTGCAGACGGTGCAGTAGTGGTGAAGGGAAATGATGAACAGGAGCTAAGAGCCAAGCTTACAAACATGCATTCCGTGGTAATGAAGGCACTTTTTTGCGTAAAATGTGGCATCTGTACAGGGAGATGTGCCCAGAAAGCAATCACACTTAAGGAAAAAGGCATCCACATAAATCCAGAACTCTGCATTCATTGTGGTAACTGTATCCAGCCATGTCCCGCACTGGTTTACAGGATGGATGCAGAAATCTGGTGAATGAAAAGGGCAACACAAAAACTTTAAGAACAATTGTGTATTAAACTTACATTTGATAAATATGCTACCAATACCAACAAAGTTCTTCGTGACTTCTGGGAAGGCAATAAGCAAGGTATCCGACCTGAACGCATTCGACCTGGCACTGTTGAGGGCTGGGATCGGTGAGCAGAACCTGGTTTCTGTATCCTCAATTCTGCCAGTTGGAATAAAGCAGGTGGAAAAGCGAACACTTCCCATGGGTGCAATCACATACTGCGTGCTTGCCCAGCAGCGTGGCGGTGAGGGTGAAATGATTTCTGCAGGAATTGCTTATGCATTCAGAAAAGATGGGCTCGGAGGTTATGTGGCAGAGGGGCATATGCATGGCACCCAGAAAAGTTTAAAGGAGGTGCTTCGCTGGAAGATGGAGGAGATGGCAAAGCTGCGTGGTGTAGAACTGGAAAAAATAAATTTTAAAACAGAAGAATTGGCAATTCCAATGGACCACTATGGGGTCTGTCTTGCAGCATGTGTGTTTATATTCTGAGTTATGAAGATAGGAATCCTTACATACGATGATGAGTGGGCTGAGGAACTCATACACAATCTGAGTGTGCTTTTACCAGATGTGAAGACTGAAATCATTGGAATTTCAAATATGAATTTGGATGCTTGCATGGAATACAGGATAATTCTAGACAGACAATCATATCTTGACCCTTATCTGAGATGTGCAATGAAGCATGCTGCAATTCATGGAACATATGTGATAAATAACCCTTTTTCCTGCTCTCTGGATGATAAATTCTTTTTTTATGGAATTGCAAGGAAACTCAAATTTCAGGTTCCAAAAACCCTGATGCTCCCACCTTTTGACCCTGATTATGAATTCGGACATGTGATTCCGCAACTCTCATGGGAATGGGTGGAGAAGGAAATAAGATTTCCAGCTGTGCTTAAGCCTGTGAACGGGTATGCATGGAGAAATGTGTATTTTGTGAACAATATAGAGGAACTCAAAGAAATTTATAAACAGACGGGAAGCGAAACCATGCTTCTCCAGGAAAAGGTGAATTATGAGGAGTATGTGCGTGCGTTCGTAGTTGGAAAAAAGGCAGTACTTCCTGTAAAATATTTGCCATCTGAACGAAAGTATTTTTCCATGGAAAATTTTCTATGCGAAAAGATGAAGGAAAAAATCAGAAAAATCTGTGTGAAGTTAAATACAATCCTTGACTATGACATAAACACCGTGGAAATTGGAATTGAATCAGGTATTCCTTACCTCATTGACTTCTCAAACTATGTGCCAGAAATAAAGAGATACAATCTCCCTATTGAGTGCTACCACTGGGTTGTGGATAGAATTACTGAATTGATTGTGAATTATGCCAGAAATCCGAAAAGGAACAGGAATATGTTTCCAATCTAAATTCAGGGGATGTGGAATTACTCAAGAGTGTTCCGCACTATATATATAATTTTCTACATCGCCCTAACCAAGATGCTTCGTTCTCTACATCTCCACCAAAACCTTAATTTCTGACAAAATTTTTATCACAGAAATGCATATCTCCCCCGATGGAAGTAAATACTGTTTGTGCCAGGGACTGCTATGATGCCTGTCTGATGAAGGTTATTATAGAGGAGGGAGGAATAAAGCGGGTTCAGGGAAGCAAAGCGCATCCGTTTACAAACGGATTTCTGTGTCCAAAGGGTTATAATTATATAAAATATCAGTATCATGAGGAAAGATTGCGATTTCCGATGAAAAGGTGCGGAAAAAAAGGTGAGGGAAAGTTTGAAAAAATCACATGGGAAGAGGCACTGAAAATCATTTCAGAAAAGATAAATGAAGTTTCTACAGAATTTTCTCCACTTTCTATTCTTGTGTATGAGTATGCTGGGCACATGGGGTTCCTAAGCCGTTTCTTTCCATACAGAATTTTTAACAAGCTCAATGCCTCTTTCGTAAACCATACACTCTGTGATGCTGCAGGGAACGAAGCGTTAAATCTGCACTTTGGCACCAGTTGTGGTGTCTCCCCGCTTATGCTGGAAAATGCAAAACTGATTGTTGTTTGGGGTGCAAACCTGTACAACACCTCAATTCATGCCTACCAGAAGATTTTAAGGGCAAGAAATAAAGGTGCAATTCTCATTGTTGTTGACCCTATAAAAAATAAACTTGCGGAAAATGCAGATGTGTTCCTCCAGGTAAAGCCTGGTACAGATGCGCTCCTTGCCTATTCAATTATAAAGATACTTATTGAAAGCCAGCTAGTTGATTACGAGTTTATAAACACCTATACATCAGGGTTTGAGGAACTCAAGGCAGTATCACACACGGTTGATTTAAACCAGGCAGAGAAAATCACAGGAATTTCTGTTGAAAAACTGCGAGATGTTGCAGGCATAGTTGCATCTCTTAAACCAGCGATTTTTGTAATCGGTTATGGAATGCAGCGCAGAGCATTTGGAGGAAATGCTGTAAGGGCGGTTGCAATGCTTCCTATACTCACAGGAAATATCACCAGAGAGAGCGGAATAATCTATAACAACGCCATAATCCCGGTGGATTTTGAGAAATTCACAGGGAAACATCTGAGAAAACTGGAACAGAGAATTTTTAACATGCAGGAACTCGGGAAAGTGCTTACAAACTCAAAATTGAATCCACCTGTAAAAATGGTGTTTGTTTACAATTCAAATCCTTGTGCTACGCTCCCAAACAGGAAAAGCGTGCTGAAGGGTTTTGAAAGAGAAGACCTTTTCACTGTGGTCCATGATATATTTCTCACAGAAACCGCACTTTATGCGGACATCCTCCTCCCTGCAAAAACCATGTTTGAGTTTGATGATGTGATTTTCGGTTATTTTCTATCAAGTGTTGCAATTCAGAACAAAGTTGTAGATGCTGATGGAGAAGCGGTTTCCAATGCTGAGCTTGCAAGAATGTTAGCAAAGGCAATGAATTTTATTGAAAAGGAGTTATATGAGGAGGATTCAAAACTCATTGAAGAAGTCATAGAATTCGTGCCCCAGGATGCCAGAGCATTTTTAAAAAACGAGGGGTATTTGGTGCTTGAAAACAATCCTGCAATAACTGGCTTTGGTACAAAAACTGGAAAAATTGAGATTGCCTCCACTACCGCATGGAAGATAGGTGCACCCAAAGTACCTCTGCCAATATATGAAAAAACTGATGACTTCTGGCTACTCACTCCTCTCTCCAGGGACACAATTCACACCCAGTTTTCAAATATATCTTTGCAACCCCAAGAGATTGTTTACCTGAGCCCTGGGGATGCAGAGAGAATTGATGTGTGCAATGGAGACATTGTGGTAGTAGAGAGCATAAATGGAAAGCTTGAACTCGCAGTTGAGATCTGGGAAGCAGTGCAGCCAGGCACCGCAATAATTTTCTTTAGCAAATATGCAAATGTGCTTACTACAGATGAAAAAGCGGACCTTGGTGCTGGCTCAACATACAATTCTACACAGGTTAAGATCAAGAAAAAAACTTAATATGGAACATAAAGACTCGGTGATCTCACATTTGCGGCAAACTGATACGAGACTGTCAACTTAACACATCCTTGATCCAATAATTTGTAAACCCGACATCCTATACATGGATGGCAATGGCTTGCTCGTCATCAATATCCCAAGCACACCATACCCTATATTCTTTCAATCATCCCATCCCTCCATAGGTAAACCTATGCTTAAGAGGGGGATGGGATTGGGAGTATTTAACCCTTAAGTTGACACTCTCAGAATGAAAAAGGAAAAGGTTTTTTAGCGGACGATGGCTCCGCAGTATGGGCACACCACAAATTCGTTGCTGATTTCTTTTCCGCACTTCGGACATACCTTGCTGAGCGGTTTTTCAGGTGTTTCCATAACTGGTTCCGGTTTCCTTATCACTTTTTTCGGAGGAACAGGTGCCTGTGGTGGCGGTGGGACTTGTGCCTGCACTTCTGCCGGTGGTGAGGACTTCAAAACTACGGGTTTTGAGCGCGGTGGTGCATATGCTGGAGGTGGCTGGTATTGAGGTTGTGGGGGTGCATATTGAGGCAGGGGTTGCTGTACTGGTGGTCTATATTCTTCTGCCGGAGGTGCAGTTCTTACTGCTGGCGGTTGTTGTAGCATTGAAGTACCACATCTATAGCACACAGTTGCATATGCTTCATTGATGGCACCGCAACTCGGACATTTAACAGTTGCCCGTTTTGCCTTTTCTTCCTTGTTAAGCCACTGATTGTATGTCATGTATGTGGGCTGTGTTCTCCACCATCTCCAGAATGCGGCTTCAGAGAAACTTGCACCCATTTCCCTCTTTGCCTGTGCCCTGTACTTCTCAACATATGCTTCGTATTGCTGGCGCATTGTTTTCTCATGACTCGTGGCTTCAACTTTCTTGCCAGTGAATGTTGTGCCACATTCTGGGCAAGTCTTGGCATTTGCAGGAATCCACGCACCACACTCACTGCATCTTACTGTGCTAGTTTCGAATTCAGCACCGCATTTTGGACATTTTGTAGCATTTTCAGGAATTGGTGCACCACATTCTCCACATTCGCCAAGTTTTCCAATACCCATTCTGGAAAGTAATAAAAGTACTACAATTACAACTACAACTATGATTATTATTATCACAATTATAAGAATGAGCCACGATGGAATTCCTCCTTGCTGTGGTGCATTGACTTCCACCACATTGGGCACCTCGTAGGAGAGCGGGTTTACATCTGCACCCGCTACCTCAAAATCAAGTATGTATTTGCCTGGCTTGTCAAACTTTGCATAAATTACAAACTGTCCATCCGAAGCCACAGTAGCAGGATATCTGGTTACGACATTTCCAGTGGATGCATCTTTGAGATAGAGAGTAACTCCCATCTGTATATCTAGATTTTCGGGTACCTTTACCTTCCCAACAAAGGTGCAATCTTCTGTTGTGGAGTATCCATCCGCTTTTATGAATGGCCGTGCATCCCAGTCAAGAGTCAACCTCTCTACGAAAATTGTATTGGAAGCATTCATGCCAGTATTGTTTACCTTTGCATAAATCGTGTGGCTGGCGTTGAGAAGTTTTGTGGTTACAACCCATGTGAATTCACATACAACCATACCTTTCCCTGGCACCTTCTGAATATTGGTCTTTCCAAGGAAGTTTGATTTTGTGAGACCATCAAGATAAAAGTCCACAGAAACACTTGAGGAATCAAGATCTCCGTCATTTGTGAGATTTACCCTGCAGACAACTGTGGAACCGTACTGGGTTGAAGTGATCGGGGTGTTTTCTGTATCATAGAACCACACCTTACTCGCCATTGAGAGTTTAGCAGCGTACTTTACATATATATTGGTTTTAACTGCCTGTGTAGAGACGCCCTCTGTACATGAAGTTACCTGCACAGACACATTCTGGGAGCCACCTATGCCTGAGGGGATATCCCAATTAATGCTTGCCACCGCTGTTGATTTTGCGTTTATTTTTGGAATTGTGGTTGTACCAATCTCACCAGCATCTGTGCTGAACACCACAACTACATTGGATGCAAATCCGTTCCCATCGTTATAAATTTCCACACTGATTGTTGTGGAACCATTTTCAGTGGGTTCTGGAGATACAGTTAGGGCGCCAGCATTTATCTGCAAATCTGGGTATGTGATGATCACGGATTTTGTAGCAGTATTATCCCCCTTGTCTGAGATGGATTCTGTGGGTTCAGATGAAATTATGGATGCGGTGATTGTGTAATATGTTCCGGATGTGGGTGTCCATGAAACTTTTGCATCTCTCCTCTCTCCAATAGGGATGCTTGAAATGGTGTCTGTACCCAGATCACCGGATGCTGTACTGAATTTTACTATCACATTTCTTGCATCTCCGTCACCGCTGTTTTTAATTGTTGTGCGCACTTCTGCAGTTTGATTCACATTTACACTTTCGCTTGGTGCACCATTAACTAGCACAAATAGGAACTCAATTGAAAGAGAGGGTCTTCCTGCGATATTTAGGTTTGTGGAGTATGTGTTATCATTCTCACTCATTTCTGAAATGCTGTTATCTGGGTCCACTGTCGCATTGATGCTGAATATTCCCGATGCGTCAAAGGTGTATTGATAAACAAGATTCTGGCTTGAACCAGGTGTTATGTCTGCAGGTAGAGAATCTCCGATGACAACACCATTTACTTCAAATCTAACAATTACACCCTTTGCCAGGGAAAGCCCATTGTTTTCTACACTCGCAGTCAGGTTGATAACATCTCCTTTTAGTGGCTGGGCAGGTGTTGTAAACAAATTGGTTATCTTCAAATTCGGAAGGTCAATTGAAATTCCTACGGGCGATGTTTCAAAGATGTTGTCTTCCTCAACCAAGTCAGGATATGGTGGGAGTGTAATGATTCCACTTCCTCTCTTAGTGTTCTGATAGGTGCAGTTTGCAATATATGAGCCTATGAATATACTGTTTGGCAGTGTAGTCACATTAATAACATCAGAAGCCACAGGGTATCTGATTATTCCCGAAGCATCTGAGCGATTTGTTATTCCGTTTGCTGTAAGATACATTTTTATTAATGGATGTGCGTTGAGATCATTTGCAAGGGCTGCAAGGTTGTACTGGATCATAGAGGAAGAAGGAGTGTATTCCAGTGATGTGAGCTGGGCATTTTGAATTGGCATCCTATTCTGGTCATACACGGGAATCTTTGCCCAGCGGTATATAATTACCTGACTTGTGTTAAATGTAAAAATTGCAGGTGCATATTTCTGGCCATGGCCTGCAGCATCCAGCGGGGGTGTTTCTGCTTCATCAAATCCTACATTGAGAAGTTCCACTCTTGCGGAATCGTAGAGCACCAGTTTATTTGATGTACCAAAAGAGAATACATTTGAATCCCAATCTATTGATATATTTGAGTTTATTACGGTCATCTGAGTGCTTCCATACAATGTGAAGTTAAATTCATAGGCAGGCCTTACAATAACATCAAATCTTGTTATGGTTATATTTCCAGTAGTTCCATTATGGTTAAACCTGAACCTCAGTTTTTCCAGTCCCGCCAGTGTGGTTACAGAAAGCGGGATAACATCGCTCACCTGTTCACTAGCATTTGGTGTGAGCGGTAAATCCTCCCATGAAGTTCCTCCATTGTATGAAACCTCAAAACTTTTTGAACCATTATATTCTGATGTTGTGGTATAATCAATCTGGACAGATACTTTGCTGAGTTTCTCATATGCGATTTCAGTTGTATCCAACTGAGAGATGTTCAACCACTCCCCAGGATTGAGCTCTACATAACCTGGAAAGTCCTTTGGTGTAATCTGATAATCTACAATGTTTACATTCTCATAGTATTTTTCAATTTTAGAATCTGCAATATATATCTTGGAGTTTATCGCAGTAATTACTGGTGCATCGTCATTGTCGTCTGTTTTTGCAGCATCATTTGCCCATACAGAAGGCATTTCAGAAAGTCCTGTGATTGTGGATTCGTTCATGTACACTTCTGCTCCGTTAAGGTAGAGATATCCTGGAAACGAAAGTCTGGAATTTTTCATCACAATCTTTCCACCATTGCAGGTTAGATTGAATTTAAGATAGGGATTCACCATCATTACCGAGACGGTGATTGCACTGTCTTCCAGATATAGAATTCCACCCGAATTCACTACGAGGGTGTACTTTTTCTTTGGAGAATATGGATACACCCCACCGTCCTGAAGAAACTGAATTTCAATTCCTTTAACTGTCAGATTTCCACCAGAGTTTATTGTAATGTTTCCATCCATGCCTAAAATACCACTGGGTGCAGTTGAACGATCCAGTATTACAGTTGTATCCACGACTAAATCATTTACAGAACTTTTGTTGCTTCCAGATTCGCTTGCCAGTATGCTCATGGAAAGCGGTAATGTGAGCAGCAATCCTATACACATTGCCCAAACCATTTGCTCAGCTTGCTTTTTTGAATGCATCATACTTATCATCCCTCTGTCTTTGTTTTTTCTCCTATATGTGTATTCTATATATATACCTTTGGCATCACATTGCTACTTGTAGGCTTAGGGGGTATGCCAAAATGCATATATCTTTAGAGAACTTAATCCATCTGAATGGAACAAATAGGGGCTCATTTGAAGGCAAAGTTGCTAGTTAGTGGTACGGTGGATGTTAAGGTAAGATTGCCAGTGGGTTATGTGTGCAGAGATGCAGCAGGACCACATGGCAACAGAAAGAGTGTGTTTGTTAAGATTGGAAACCATAAAGTGAAATTGGGCGTGGGTAGATCAAACTATTCTATTGTGTCCCGTGGAAAAGAATACTATCTTTTAGAATCAGGAAGAGAGGTCTGCAGGGTAGAATTCTTGAAGCCGGTTTTCCATGCACCGGAAATGGCATTTTTCAATCTTGTGCCATACTGTGATTACGATTGTGCATTTTGCAATTTGCCACATGGAAAACAGAAGGAAGTTCCGAGTGTGCGGTATATTGAGCTTATCAGGGGAAACATTGACAAAATCAAGAGCATCGCTGTTACATCTGGCGTTAGCAATGTAGAAACATGCGTGAAACTTACTGGCAAATTTTTAACAGAAGTAAAGCAGTTTGCACTCCCAGTTGGTGTGGAGCCCTTTGTGAGTATGCACTTTCAAATAGACTATCTAAAAAGTTGTGGTGCAGATGAAATCAAGATAAACCTTCACTCTTTTGATCCAAATGTGCTTGAAAAATATTGCCCAGCATTTAAAAGGAACACTTTCTCACTTCTGGAACATGCTGTGAAGGTGTTTGGCGATGGAAAGGTGTGCACAAATGTGCTTGTTGGACTGGGTGAAAATATGGAAAACACAATTGCTGGACTTGAAAAATTAACAGAAATTGGTGTGCTCGCAAATCTGAGGTATGTGCATGGTTTTGCAGGAATGCCCCCAGAAAAACTGCTTTATTTGGCTAAGGAATATAAGAAAATCCTCATAAATTCAAATCTGAAACCTGTGATGAAAACAATGTGTCTCAGATGCACAGCCTGTGATATCGTGCCCTTTGTTGACATCTGATTCAATCTCTTAGCATGTATTTCTCCACAATATCCCTTGCTTTCTCTCTTTTTTCCTGGTGCCTCTTTAGAAATTCCAAAACTCTTTCCGTTAGTTCTATCTTACATTCACCGCAAAGAATTTTTCCGCTGCGACAGTTTTCCTCCCGTTCCCTGAGTTTCTCGTCTATGCTTTCAAACATGAACTGGTAGTATGCAAACACAGAGCACACATCTGGCCTACCTCCATATTTCCGCTGCTCCTCAACAGAAACTGCACCACCAGTAAATGCGTTCATGATTTTCTTTTTTGCAATTTTTGGAGTATCTGTAGTGAATACTGAGGTTTCTGGCATGGAAGCAGACATTTTTGTTTCTGCACTCTGAAGCGAGGGAAAAAGTTTACAGTGCAGAAGTGAGGGTTTCGGAAAATTGAGTTTGGGCGCAACATCCCTGCAAATGCGAAAATGGGGATCCTGGTCTATACCACATGGTATTAGTACTGGAGTCTCTTTCTCTTCCATCAATGTTGGCAAAAATGCAGGAGCTGACTGAAGCGCTGTGTAGAAAATTTCACCAATGTTGTTGCTGTTTTCCATACCAAACACTGCTTTTACAGTGGAAAAAGTAATTTTTTTTGCTACCTTTGCAGCGATTGGGTAAAGGGTTTTGATGTATTCGGTATCTAAGAAAATTTTTGTCTTTTCAGGTGTGAAACCGAGGGCAATTATGTCTAGAATATTTTCGTATGCCATTTTTTTTGTCTCTTCCAGAGTGAGTTCCTCTTTGAAATAGAATTTTTCATCATCCGTCAATTGAAAGAGAAGAGTTGCTCCAGTTCTGTCCTGAATATACTTTGTGAAAATCCATGGAAGAATATGCCCTAAATGTGTGTTTCCCGAAGGACCTCGTCCTGTGTATAGATAGAATTTCTTATTGTTTTCCAGAGCATCAAGAATAAGATTAAAATCGCGGTGTGAGAAAAAGATGTTTCTCCTTAGAAAAGTGTGGAGTTCACCAAAGTCCTTTTTTATCCTTTCCTTCAAGGCATCATCGATAACTGTGGTTCCAAATTCCTGAATTAATCGGTCATAGTCCACTTTGCCTTCAACTTCCCAGGGCGTCACTTTGAAACTTTCAGCCATGTGTACAAAGAATACTCAGTGGTTGTTAAATTTTTCTGCAACTGTGGATGGTGAGATTAAATCAAAAATTCTTTCTGCAATTTCTTCTTTTGTCCCTTTAATTTTCTGGTGTTTTCCATTTCTGTCTAAAACAAGAACCTCTCCGCTATCAGCACCTACATTCCTCAATTGATTTGCACACACATAATCTATTTTATTCTTAATCAATGCGTCATATGCTTTATTTGCCAGAATTTCTTCATTTTCAGTAGCCTCTGCCTTAAAGCCCACAATTATTGCATCGCTCTGTTTTCGCAATTCTATTATAACCTTCGGCAGGGGTTTGAGAGTAATTTCTAGCGTGCGATCAGAAGGGATTTTGCCTTTTTTCATATCTACTCCGAAATCAGAGAGGGCAGCAGGCACAAAGATATACTGAAAATCTTGAATTCTTAATTTTCCCAGTTTCTCCATGAGGTCTTCAACAGTGTGAAATCTTGTCACAGGAATATATGGAGGAACCTGGACTTCCATTCTGCCTGCGAGCATCTCTACATCTCCACCACGCTCAAATGCAGTTTTTGCAATTGCCATACTCATTTTACCAGTAGAAAGGTTTGTTATTACTCGCATCTCGTCAAGTGGCTCATAGGATGCCCCACCAATCACGAGGATTTTTTTTCCGAGATAGTCCCGTTTTCCGAGTATTCTTATCACCCATTCAACAATTTCCTCAATTTCTGGGAATTTTGCCTTTGACTCAGCAATTTTGGGGTTTATAAAGAGTACTCCTAATTTCTCCAGTTTTTTGATATTTTCCTGGAGCACTGTATGTCTGTACATCGTTTCATGCATTGCGGGTACAATCATCACAGGGATCCCAGTACCTATGGCAGTTGTAGCAAATGTGGTAACTGGCGTATCATCTATTCCTGATGCAATTTTTGAGATTGTATTGGCAGTTGCGGGTGCTATCAGGAGGAGGTCAGCACGCGTTTCTCTTGCACCGCAGTACTTCACATGTTCTACCTCACCAGATATTTCTGTAATTACCTTTTCACCTGAAGCAAAATGGAGGGCTTTTTCACCGATGATTTCCTGGGCACTTTTTGTCATTACTGGGATCACGGTGGCGCCGTGTCTTATCAGTTCTCTCACAAGTTTTACGGTTTCTACCGCAGCGATACTTCCAGTAACTCCAAGTATAATCTTCTTACCCGAAAGTTTCTTTGATTTTGTTTCCAGTATGTCTTTTGCGGGATGCAAATCCCTCACTCCGGTGCGAATCTAACGGCAATTTTCTTATACATTTCAGAGGCTTTCAGCACATCCTCCAGTTTCACATATTCGTTTACATGATGAGAAACCTCTTCGTCTCCACAGCCGAAAAGCACTACATTTCTATTCACCTCGTAATACTTTACGAGCTCTGATGTGTACTTCAGCCCGACAAGCTGGGTTTTTGCAATTTCCAGTGTAGCAGTTATTACTTCGGATTTAGGATCTATTTCAATTGCTGGAAGTTCAAATGTTTTGTTAAGTACAAAATCTTTTTTTGCACTATGCATGTGTTTGCTTAATGCCTCGTAGATGCTTTTTACAGTGTGAGGGGGAGGAAACCGCACATCAATCATTGCATTGCATCTGTCAGCTACAACATTCACCTTCTCTCCACCATTAATCATGCCTATGTTTATAGTCACACCACCGAGCTGTGGATGGTCTACTGTATCTTTGAAGGTTTCAAGAGTTCTTAACACTTTCATCATTTTCAATATTGCATTTTCGCCCAGATGTGGCATTGCACCATGTGCAGCCTTTCCAAAGGTTTCTACCTGCAGGAACATGAGCCCTTTCTCTGCATAACCCACATTCAGGTTTGTGGGTTCCCCAATCACAATAATGGGTGCGTTTCTTATGGCTTTTGCCCTGGAAAGCGAAGAAGCTCCCCGCATTGTAGTCTCTTCATCAGTGGTCAGCGCAATGGAGAAAGGAATTTTGCGCTTTACCAGTTCACTTGCGGCATTTAGCATTGCAGTGACCGAACCCTTCATGTCTGCAGCACCTCGCCCATATATTTTTCCATCTGCTGTCTGTGCCTGTGCGTATGTCCAGAATTCTCCAATCGGGCATGTATCCAGATGCCCTGCAAAAACAGCACCACCCTCACCAAACTCAGCCAGAATTGCGGGTGAGCTGTCATCCCCGTACTCCGTAATTTTCATGTTCAGGGGTTTCAGGTAATCCACAACATACCTAACAATATCCGCTTTCTCTTCTTCAAGATATGACTTGAATTTAATCAGGTCTGCCAGAGTCTCAGTAATTTGTTTTCTCATGCTTGACCAATAATACAAGTAGTTAATTAAAACTTTTGAAGGGTGCGGGGAGGCGATTTAAACTGAAAAATTTGGAAACAGTTAACCTAATATAATTTTCCTCTATTCTTTTATTTATGAAAGCAAAGGTCCTGGTTATTGGTGGCGGAGGCAGGGAACACGCAATTGCAAGGGCACTTGTGTCCTCCGGTGCAAGGATCTATACTGTGATGCGGAACAGGAACCCTGGGATTTCAAGGATTTCTGAAAAAATAAAAGTGACGAAGGAAACTGAAATTTCTGCAGTGTGTGAATTTGCAAAAGAAAATGGTGTGGATATTGCAGTTTGTGGTCCTGAAGAACCTCTCGTGAATGGAATTGCAGATGCACTGGAGAAATTGGGAATTCCGTGTGTAGGCCCCCACAGCCGGGCAGCTATGATTGAAGGCTCCAAGATGTTTGCAAGGGAACTAATGAAAAAACACGCTATACCTGGTGCAGTAAGATTCAGGGTTGTTGGGAACATAGAGGATGCAAGATGTGCATTTGATGAATACGAAAACAATTTTGTGATCAAACCCATTGGACTTACTGGCGGTAAAGGCGTAAAGGTGATGGGCGAACATCTGAAGGATGTGGGTGAGGCAATGGCGTATGTAAAGGAGATAATTGAAAAAAAGATAGGAAATAGCCAGAATGTGCTCATTGAGGAAAAACTTGAGGGAGAGGAGTTTACATTGCAGGCATTTGTCAATGAAAAGACGGTGTGTTTTTCTCCGCCAGTTCAGGATCACAAACGGCTCTATGAAGGTGATTGCGGACCAAACACAGGTGGTATGGGCTCATATTCATGCGAGAATTTCCTGCTGCCCTTTCTTACTGAGGAGGACCTAACAATGGCTAGGGAGATTATAATAAAAACAGTGGCTGCGCTTAAGAAAGAGGGAACACAATACCGCGGTTTTCTCTATGGACAGTTCATGGTGGCAGCAGATGGTGTGCATGTAATTGAGTTTAACTGCAGGCTAGGTGACCCCGAAGCAATGAATATCCTCACGCTGATAACTTCAAATTTTACAGAACTCTGCTATAAGATTGCAAACGGAGAGCATTTGCCAGCACCAGAATTCAAGCGTCTGGCTACAGTCTGCAAGTATGTGGTACCAGAAGGTTATGGTATAAACCCAAGGAGGGGAGAGGAAATAAGAATTGAGGAAGAAGGAATTCTAAAATCTGGTTGTGTTCCATATTATGCAATGGTTGATGAGATAGACGGTAAAATTTATACAACAACATCAAGAAGCGTGGGGATTGTGGGTGCTGCACCCACTTTAAGTGAGGCAGAACAAATTACTGAGAAGGCGCTGGCGTTTATAAGTGGGAAAGTGTATGTCAGGCATGATATCGGCAAACCAGAAGTGATTGAGAAAAGAATAAATCACATGAAAGCACTGCGCTCTATGCACTCTTCGTAATTTCTACATATATTCCAACACCAGGATTATATTTGCATGTAAGTGTAAGTGTGTGTAAGCCCCTTCCGAGTTGGAAGGTGTCATTTTTATCAGAACACATTCTTACATTCGGGTTTGTGATTATTATTTTTCCTTCCCCTGCGCTTGTAAGCTTATAAATGATGGAAGTAGTTGTGGTTGTTTGGGTGATTGGACCCCCAATTTTTATGTACTCAATTTTTGTGAAAAAACCTTCATTAATATGGAGTGTGACTTCGTCAGAACTATTAAGAGTACCGAGATACACCTTTTTCACGCTGTTTGCAAGTATATTTAGTTCATTTCGGAGTTGTTGTTCTGTGTTGAATTTATCGTATGAAAAAAACGCTCCGAAAATTAAGGGTATGGAAATACCTAAAACTACCGCAATTATTGTCAATTGTAAAGGGAGACCTTCTAAACCCTTATAATCCCAGGCAAACATACAAAAACCAAAATAAAAAAAGAGTTAAATAACTTTTTAGTCGTGCACTGTTATAAGGCCCTGAACAATCTTCATGGTGGTACCTGTGTACTGGGCAGTCACCTTTATTTCTCCGGTATGCACATTCATTGGAAGTGTCGGGGTCACATCAAACGCTGCCTGTCCGTTCTTGTCTGTAAGTTTCTTTTGATCCACGCCACAGCCCTCAAGGTGTATTTCTACACCCTCCAGTACTTTTCCGTTCACATCATAGGCTGTTACTGTTACTGTAACGGTGTTTCCCACTGTCAGGTCTGTATTGTCAATAGAGATATGGTCCAGTTCTGGTTTCTTTACCATGTACATCCAGCCGACAAGAATGGCAATGCCGACCGCTGCAATGATCACCATGATTATTAGGTACAGCGGAAGTCCCTCAAGTGCGCCTTTCCTGTTTACTTTGTATCGCCTCATATTTTTTATCACCGTCCAATATATGGCATTTGTCATATTTAAGTTTTGTGGGGTATTGAGAATTCAACCTGAAATTAACGACAGTATATCGTTTATATATGCTACCAGAAAACCTTAAAATCTAATAGCATATGGGGTTATATGTGGTATGTATATAGCAGTGAAATCATTCCAGAAATGGAAGGGCAGGAAGTAAAGGTTGCTGGCTGGATCGAAGAGATAAGAAATTTGGGGAGCATTGCCTTTCTTATATTGAGGGACCGCAAGGGCAGAGTCCAGTTAACTGCACTCAAGAAGGAAATGGGGAAAGAAAAATTCTTAGAGTTAGCAGGGCTTCCAAGAGAGAGTGTTATTGAGGTTACTGGAAAAGTTCAGAGAAGCAATGAAGCAAGAGCTGGATTTGAGATTATTCCAAAGAATTACCGTGTGCTTTCAACCGCAAAAACACCCCTGCCACTAGGAGTGGTAGATAAAGTGAATGCAGAACTGGACACCCGATTAGATAACCGTTTCATAGACCTGAGAAAGGATGATGTGCGCGCAATTTTTTTAATTAGAAATCTGGTATGTGCAGGCATGCGAAAGTATTTTTTTGAAAATGGATATATTGAGGTGCATACGCCAAAAATTGTTTTTGCAGGTGCAGAAGGTGGAGCTACCTTGTTTGAAATAGAATACTTCGGGAGAAAAGCATATCTTGCCCAGAGCCCTCAACTATACAAACAAATGCTAATGGCTACAGGTCTGGACAGGATCTATGAAATTGCTCCCGCTTTTCGTGCGGAACCCTCAGATACAGTTAGACATCTCTCTGAGTTTATATCGCTTGATGTGGAAATTGCATATATCCAGGATTCTGGAGATGTAATGCGTGCATTAGAAAACCTGATAGCCAGCACACTCTCATTTGTTGCTGAACACGGGAGGAGAGAACTTGAGAAACTCAGATGTAATGTGAAGGTTCCAAGTGTTCCATTCAGGAAAATTACCCACAGGGAATGTCTTGAAATACTTAAATCACTGGGTTGGAATGGAGGAAATACTGTAGATACAGAAGGAGAAAAACTTCTAGGCGATTATGTATTGAAAAATTATGGAGAGGAATTTTTCTTCATAACAGAGTTCCCTACTGAGGTAAAGAGAGGAACTTTCTATGCGATGAGGAAAGATGAGAATCCAGAACTGACAGCGTATTTTGATCTTGAGTACAAGGGACAGGAACTAGTGTCTGGAGGTCAGCGAGAGCACAGATATGAAAAACTTGTTGCTCAGATGGCTGAAAACGGAATAAATATTTCTACATTTGAGCCCTACTTGAAAGCGTTCAGATACGGAATGCCCCCACATGGTGGCTTCGGTTTGGGTATAGATAGATTTGTGCAGAAAATGCTGAATCTTGGGAACATAAGGGAAGCTGTGCTTTTCCCGAGAGATAGGGTGAGAGTGACACCTTAAATTAGTGGTTCCAGAACAGGTATCAGGGCTTTCATATCAGTACTTTTTACCACAAGATCCGCATCCCTGCACACTTCTTCGTCCACCGGAGAAAATGCTATTCCATACCCGGAAACTCTGAACATCTGACAGTCTATGAAACTGTTACCAATGGAAATGATTTCCGATTTTCTAATGTTAAGGCGCCTTGCAATTTCTTTAACAGCCACATCCTTTTCTAGAAGCTTTACCCTGAGAATCCCTCTACCTGTAAGGAATCCGTTCTTATCTGTTTCCAATCCGTTTGCAAGCACCTCATGAATTCCAAGTGCTCTACCCACCCGATTTGCAAGCAAATCAATACCACCACTTGCTATTGCAATGTACACCTTTTCTTTCCTCAAAAAATCAAAGAGCTCTGTTGCACCTTTTTTCAGGGGCACTTTTGATAGAATTTCCTCTATCTCAGAAATGTGAATTCTCCCTTTTTTTGATAGCCAGAGAGATATATCCCTTCTCATGAATTCCTCATCGTCAATAATCCCATTCAAAAATTGATTTAGTGCCTGGTCATTGTTCACAGAGTAATGTTTGTGTACCCAAGACCATGAACTCTCAATATCTACGAGCGTACCGTCCAGGTCAAAAATGAGCAGGCGGTAGACCATATAGCCACCAAACCTAAATTAAAATAAAATAAAAAGAGATTTTTTGTGTTTTTATATTGTTTTTATTTTTTCTTCTCTTTTTTCTCTTCCTTTGTTTCTTTTTCTGGCTTTTTCTTCTTAATCTTTTCCTCTTCTTCCTCTTCACCGCCTTTCCGTCTCTTGCTGACTATGTAAATTACCAGTAGGGCGATTACTACAGCTGCAATACCTCCGCCGTACATTGCGTAGGTTTTCCATGCTGCCTCGTTTACTGTAATCTCTTTCTTCATCCCATTGTTATCTGTATAGGTGTAGTACTCCTGAGCAGAATAAACACTTACATTGAGGCTGAAAGTTCCCGCAGTGTCAGGAGTCCATCTGAATTCCACAGTCATTGTTTCATTATATTTAAGGGCGGTACCGTTGGGGTATGTGAATGTTGTGATGTTGCCCACTTCCCTTGCATCACCAGCACTTGAAATCAGCGTGAATGAAAGGTAATTGATGACTGCACTGGAGTTTTCACCACCAATGTTTTTGATTTCCACTTTGATTGTGCACTGAGTGCCCACTTCAAATTTATCTGGCAAAGTTACATTCGTGATTTCTAAGTCAGGCCTCGCGCTGGTGTTCAGCCGCACATTCAGAACCACAGTAGTATTTTTTGAATTACCAGCAATATCCCAAACCGTTAGGGTGATGTTCCAGTCGCCAGGTTCCAAGCCATTTTCAATGAAGTATGTGGTATTGTTTGATTCATTCTGGAGGAAAATTTGACCCTTCTTTTCAACCGTCCAGTTGTATTTTACAATAGTTCCTCCATGTGGATCATAGGACTCATTTGCTTTCAATGTGAGATTTGTCTTTTCAATCACACTCGTGGTTTCTGTGTTTTCTGCGTCATACACCTTGATTACTGGTTCAGGTGCCTCAGTGTCATTTACAATCACTGTAATCGTAGTGTTTGCCCAGTTACCTGCAATATCTGTCACATTCAGTGTCACATTGTAAATCCAGCATCCCTTTACTGTCACTGTCCTACCAGATATATTGAAGGTGGTAATATTTACATAGTTTGCTCCTCCAACAAATGTATGGGAAATGTTGTAAAGGCGATTATCCATGGTCTCAGTAACCGTGGTGTTATCACCAAAGTCCCATGCCCAACTCCTTATTGTTCCGTTTCTGTCGCTTCCTGTTATGCTGTCTGAGGAGTAAGAGCCGTTGAACACTACCGGTGTGGTTACATTCGTAAATACATAGGTTGTGTTGTTGCCATTTGCATTAATCACTGCCAAAGGCACAACGCCATCCACATGTAGCGTCATGTTAGTTGTGTTTGTCTGCCCACCACTTCCGAGCACCGTGAGTTTTACTGTAATTCTCTCCCCTGCTTTTGTGTAGGTGTGGTTGATGGTAATATTCTCTGTTGAGGTTACTGTGCCATCACCGAAATCCCATGTGTATTTTGTAATATTGCCAACAGGAATTATGGAATTCTGGGCACTGAAAGTCACATTTTCATTTGCCTTCACGATTACAGTATAGTTTTCGTATGTAGCATTTATGATATTGTAATCTCCCCATTCTTCCGCAGTTACATTGATCACTGGCTTTACCTCGGAGAACTTCTCAAACTCCATTCTTGCAGAAGCATAAGTGTAGCCACTCCCTGTTTTTGGATCTATTTCAAATTTTTGCCAGTTGTTTATAGGCCAGAGGTCAACAAAACCTCTGTCAAATGTGTGATCCGTAAGTACATATCCAGGTGGCAAAGTAATCTGGTATTTGTAGTCGGAAAATACACTGTCGTAGAGAAAACCAAAGTTGCATTCGTAAGCATCACTTGTGTTTATTGTAGCATCCGAGTGGAATGTATAGGTGTAATTTATGTATATGGGTGCATCGGTGGTGACATCAATAGGATTGCTTGTGTTTGTTATACCTGTATCCTTCACACTCACACTGAAGCCAGATATATTTGTGAAACTAGTAGCATTTATTTCAAATCCGAACTGGTTAGGGACATATAGAGGTCCTGCCTTTGCTAGATACTCTTTGAATGCATCCATTTCTGTCTGGCTCACCTTGAAATCTCTGTTTCCAAATGTGAAATCAATCTGGAGTCTAAGAATGCCTGTATCTGCCAGTTCCAGCCACGGAAACGAATAATGTGGGTAAATTTTTGCCTTTGTGGTTGCAGTAAAATTGTTCATATCAGTGAGGTTGAGTTCAGTCAATATTTCTCCTTTGGTTACCTGCTTTACTTTTGCATCCTTGATCTGGAGGATTCCGCTACTTACACTCACACTCTTGTTAATGTATGTGGTGTAACCCTCAGAAGCAACAATCAGCACAAAGTTACCTGGATATGCACCGATTTCAAAGTATGGTGTGTTTTCAAATTCTCTTGTGAAAGCTTTAAGTGTGTTCTGGTCAATGAGGATTACCGTAGTATGTTTTGCATCTGTGATTATGTTGCCTTCCATATCCCTAAGCACACCTTTAATGAAGGTTTTATACAGTGTAATGTTTATATCAATTCCACCGTTCTCTGGCAGTGTCACTGTCACATTGTAGGTTGGAGAGTACTGCGGATATTCTACGATGAGGTTATATGTTCCTGGATAGAATGAGATGTTAAATCCCTGCACTTTCGGGTCGGTAACATTCACATCATTGGGCAGCGGGATCCCATAACTTCTCGTTTCCTCACTGTACTTGTGTGCAATGTCCACAATTTTAACTGTAGCGTTGGTAGTGAAATCCCCGCCAGTTGCAAGCCGAATTGTGCCATTAACATACGCGTTCACATCCTTTTTCTCAGTTGTGAGTTCCTTCTCTACATTTTGTGTGAATACACCAAAGGGCTCAGTTTCTGTGTAAAGGAAAACTTCATTAATTTTCTTTTGCGAATCCATCACCAGTTTATAGTAACCTGGGGATGCTGAGAAGATAAAGAAACCACCAGTCCTCGTGGTCGTGGTGCTTGTCACCTCTCCTTTTGCAAAAGAGTAGAGCTTGACTGTAAGTCCTTCTGGTGCAAAATCCCCATCAGTTGTGTACACGGTGCCAGATATTGTCACCGTAGGGGATGTTCCATTCGCCTTCAGCGTAGAGCACACTAGCAGTCCAAGCACCAATATTGTACCTATTATTTTCAGACACTGTTGTTGTTTCATTTTCCATCCTCCAATTTGGCTATGCCTGATTTTTTCAGTTTAACACCTACTCATTAATATAATTTTGCCTTCACCGGGTTTCATTGAGTGTTTCTCAAAACTGCCCTCTCACCCAGGTACCATCTTTTTCTGCCGTCTTAGAAGTTTGAGGTCGTGGAAAAATCTATATCTCTTTGTAAACTTCGCCATTCAATGCAAAAATCACATGAGCGCCGCACACAAATCTTCTGGTGCAGCAGGTGCAATGTTCCCATTCTCAGCGAAAAGTGTGGAATTTGTGGCAGCAATGGAAACAAGATTATGCTCCACCATGGGAGAGAAATCAGGCCCGGGTTTGAGTACACGCTGAATAAAATCAACCAGATACTTGAAAAAAAGTATGGAGTGAAGGAGGCTTTGAATGGAAAACTTGTGCTTCTTCACAAAGTAGCAGGTATTGATAGGACAGAAGAAATAATTGTTGATGGAAAGATTTTTGGTACATTTTCCTACATACCTGAAGAGAGGGAATTTCAGATTTTTCTGAGAAGTTACGGCGCTGCCTATCTGCGGGGGAAGGGAGCACATAAAAATATAGTAACTGTAAATGAGAAAGCACTGGAGAGACATCTGAAAAACACATGGATTTTTGCAGAGGAACTACTGGATATTGCAGAGATTTCTCCACATCAGGACATTATTCTCTCCATAGGTAAATACACAGGTGTAGGAATCCCTAAATTCCATAGTAGGGAAAAAATTCCAAAAAAGTGCATAAAGGTAAGGGATATTGGGGTCTGTGAATTCCAGGAGAACAACCCTGATTTTCACACGATAGTAAAGGCAAATGCAGATTATATTGATATTCTTGAAAAAACAGCAATATCGGAAATAAAAAGGACGCTGATGCAACATAAAAATATGAAAATTGCTGTATCTTTCAGCGGAGGTAAAGATAGTGCAGTAGCATTTCATCTTCTCAGCAAAGTGACAAGCCAGTTTGATGTTATTTTCGTGGACACAGGTCTTGAATTTCCTGAGACGGTAGAATATGTGAAAAAAATGGCTAAGGGAAAGCCTCTCTTCATTCTGAAACCCGAACACTCATTCTGGGATCTTGTGGATTCCATGGGACCACCAGCAAAGGATTACAGATGGTGCTGCAAGGTATGCAAGTTAGCACCAGTTGCCAGCCATGTAGGTAAATATGGAGAAATTCTAACTGTTGAGGGTAGAAGAAGGGCTGAGTCCTTTGCAAGAGAGAAAATAAATTTGATTGAAAAAAATCCGTTTGTGCCAGGGCAAATACTCGTGAACCCCATAAGAAACTGGTGTGCATTTGAGATCTGGCTATACATTCTAAAAGAACATATTCCAGTGAATCCGCTTTACTTCCATGATTTTGAAAGAATTGGGTGCTATCTCTGCCCCTCTGCACATGCCTGTGAATTTGATGAGGTTGCCTCTCTCCATCCAGAAATGTATGAGCGCTGGCAGAATTATCTAAAATTTTGGGCTGAAAAAAATGGAATGGACGAAGATTACTGGAGAAAAGGTTTATGGCGATGGAAAACTCCACCGAGGAAAATCAGGAGAGAGAAAAGCTGGGAGGAGAAAAGAAATATTCACATCAAGGAAAGCATCACATGCAATGGAGAATATTTGATTGATGGGAACTTCAATACTGGGTTGAGCCAGATAGAAATCGGAAATGCACTGGGAATCCTGGGAGAAATGAGATATCTTGAGAGCACTGGCACAATTATGATAAAGCTCAGAAAATCTAGAATTCTATTTTTTGCAAACTCTGATTTCTCTGTAGTCTCAACTAACCGTGAGGAGGGAAGAAAACTTCTTGTAAAGATTATCCAGCAATTGCTGAGGGGGATGTTCTGCACATCCTGCATGATCTGCAAAAGGGCATGCCCAGTAGGGTGCATAGATATAAGGGATGGAAAACCAGAGTACAACCTTCAGAAATGCAAAAAATGTGGGCATTGTATTGAGGCGTGTGTTGTGGCGAGATACTGGGACAAGCGGATTGCACTTGTTTTTTCCCACACATAACTCTATATAAGCCTAAAATCTTTCTGTATCAGGATACCGTCGAAGGGTCCCTCCATGAGATATGGTGTGACATCATTCTGTGAGTTGAGGACAACCCCGGTATCCAACACCCTCGAATGGGTCAGGGCAATGAGCAATGGCAGTGCCAGCAATGAAATTCCCTGTTACTTTCGAGGGACATCTACAAACTTAATTTTATGTGGTGTTCGCTTCCCCTCACCACAACCTGGTATGCGGGCTCAGAAAGTGGTAAATCTAAAATCATAAGGTCTGGTTTCTTTCCTCTATCAAAAGATTCACATTCTCCAAGGAAAAACTTTCTGGGAATATCAACACTCATTTTGAGGAGAGTTTCTGGAGAAATATAGTGCAATGCCCTATTCTTCCTGTACAATAACTCCATTTCTCTGAAAAGCGAGGGTGTGCTGAACATTGCGTTATCTGTGCCAAGCATCACTTCAATACCTGCATCCAGCATTTTGGGCACATCAGGAAAATTTCCAAATAGCAGATTGCTTCTTGGACACACCACAACTGGCACATTTTTTGCCGCACAGGCATCAAGGTCTTCCTTCTCTGCCTTGCACATGTGCACCAAGAAATCTGGTTTGAGCGAAAGCACCTTATCAATATCCTCTCTTGAGCGCTCTGAAGCGTGCAGGGCAAACATCTTGCTTTCTTCCCCTGCCATTCCACTAAGTTTAGAAAGATAATTGTAATCCCAGTCAGAAATAGAACTCATTGCAATCCCATCTGAGATTTTTAGGAGTTGTTTGGTTTCCTTCTCACTTCCTTCTACAGGTCTGCCAAGTGCTTTTACTTGAATGTTTATGCCCCCAAGTGCCTTTCTAAGGTTTTTCACACCCTCAATTCCTTCTTCCCTGAAATCCACAAAACATGATGTTGTGCTTTCCATCATTCTTGCAAACTTTTTCATTGCCTCAATTTTTTCAGCACTCTTTTTTTCCCTCAAAACCCTAAATTTCAACCCATCAGGTGGTGCAACCAGTTCCTCCAGAGTTCCCTTCGGTTCTATCTCTACAACTGCATCTCCAATATGCGTATGTGCATTCACAAACCTTGGAAGCACAATACCCACATAATCTTCAGACGGAGATATCCCACTATTTATCTCTAAAATCTCATTTTCCTTTATTCTTATGTATCCCCTGAAAAATTTTCCGCTGCCAGAATATATCATTCCCCCTATTGTCAATGCTCTTGGTGTTTTTTGAGGCATCAGCATCTATAACCACCACAACATAAAAATATTTCTCCCTGTATTCCCACACATGCAAGACCCAGATTACGATGCAATCATAGTGGGTGGGGGACCTGCAGGCCTAACGCTTGGCAGGGAACTCGGTAAAAAATTTCGTGTTCTGGTTGTTGAGGAACATAAAAAGGTGGGCTTGCCTGTACAATGTGCGGGGCTAGTTTCTTCAAGGGTGCTGGAACTCACAAGATTATGGGAGTGTGTGGTTGCAAAGCACAGGGGTGCAATTCTCTATTCCCCATCTGGTAATGCATTCGCATTTTCTGCCTATACAATTAAGGCATATGCAATTGATCGTGAAAAATTTGACGAAAAACTCGCTGAAAAGTGCAAAAGATATGCGAAGGTTGTTACTGGTATGAAATTTCTTGGTGCAAAATATGAAGAGGGTGGAGTTGTAGTAACTGTTTCTGGGAATGGAACAGAAAAAAAACTCAAAACCAGGTTGTTAGTGGGTGCGGATGGTGTGGTAAGCAGTGTCCGAAGAGCCTTTGGGTTTGAGGAGCCAGAAGAATATATTTCTACATATGGCATGGAAGTGAAAAATTTCGGGGTTGAAAGTGTGGAAATTTACACAGGCAGAGCATATGCACCAGGATTTTTTGGATGGGCAATTCCATGTGGTGATTTTGTGCGGCTCGGGGTAGGAAGTGCTCAGGGCCATGCAAAATTATGCTTTGACAGGTTGGTGAATGTAATTCAGCAGAGAAAAAATATTAAAATTGAGGGATTGAGGACAATCACAGGTGCAATTCCAATTGGACTTTATTCTTCGTTTACGAGAGACCATGTGGTGCTCGTGGGTGATGCTGCAGCCCATGTAAAGCCTGTGAGTGGGGGTGGAATTTACCTTGGAATTTCGGGTGCACTCATATGTGCAGATGTGGTTGGGAGGTCACTTGCTGAGAACAATTTGAGTGGAAAAAATCTAGCAGAGTATACAAAGAGGTTCAATGCCACTTTTAAGAAAGAAATTAAATTTGGATTAAGGGCAAGGAAGTTTTTGCGGAATATCTCAGATTCAACAATTGAGAAGGCGGTAGAGATGCTAAGTTCATGTGAAAGTGCAAAAGAGGTAATTGCAAAGTACGGAGATATAGACTATCCCTCACTTCTTCTTAAGCCGATGCTTAAAAAGTGCCCTCAGCTGATAAAACTTACCCTTCCATCTATAGGTGATATGCTCTAGCCATGGAAACATTCCTCGGGTCTCGTTGAGATAATACATGACTGAAAGTGTGCCAGTGGCGCCCGCAAGGACAATAAGCACAAAGAACGGAATCAAATTCGGTCCTGAGGAAACAGAAAATGAAGTATCTGGCAAAATTCCATCAACCCCCAGTCGTGTAATATTCACACCACCATGTGCACTCATATCAAAGTCAGAAACATTGGTGGTTGCAGACTTCCACTCCTCATTTGTAAAACATCCTCTTGATTTTAAAATATGTAAATTGCCCAGTGGGTCATAGAATGTGAGTGTAAATCTGACAAAATATGTGCCCTCTGGGGTATTCTTCTGTGTGGCAATTCCCAGTGTTGCATAGTATTGGTTGTATGGCTGATTTGCATAAATGCGCCAATCGCTCCAGCTCAAAGTTGCTAATAGTTCATCAGATATCCGGAAACGCGGAGGATTCGTAAATTTGCTGTCCACATACCTCCCACTTTCAATTGTCGCATAGAAATAGATTTCAATTTGAAGGGTGATGTTATAAACTGGTGTTGAGTAGTAGTTCCGTATTGTGAAGTTTAGAATTCCAGATTCGCCAGGCTTTATGACGGGTGTGGTGAAGTTGCCAAACAATTTGTTAACATTGCCTGGATTTGTATAATCCACACCAGAGGTTACAGTGTTAGGGGGTGCAAAGGCAACAATGGATAAGAGCATTGCACACACAAATACCGTACTTATTCGCATTCTGCTGTAAATTACGGAGGAGGTATTTGAAACTTTACCTGGCATTCACTCCCAAAAATTTATATTCGGGAAGGAAATAGTGGTAAGCGAGGTCAGAACATGGTGGATATTGATGATGTAGCAGAGATGAGGCGGATTGATAAAAGCGGATTGCTTACCCTCACAGAGCATTTCCCAGAACAGTTGGAAGAGGCGGGAAATATTGCAAGGAAGGCGCTCCAGGATTTCAATTTTAGGCCAAAAAATATTGTAATCTGCGGAATGGGGGGTTCAGCAATAGGGGGGGATATTGTAGCCACATGGGCTCTTGATAAGGCAGAGATTCCGATTTTTGTGGTGAGGGATTACTTTATTCCAGCATTCTCAGATGAACACACCCTCGTCATTGCTGCCAGTTATTCTGGGAATACGGAAGAGACGATTTCAGCGTTCAATGATGCGCTGGCGAAGAGAGCAAAAATCGTAAGTATTTCCTCTGGTGGAATTCTGGAAAAAATCTCAGTTGCCAATGGGGTGCCTCACATAAAAATTCCATCTGGAATGCCTCCAAGGGGTGCAACTGCATACATGCTTGTTCCACAACTCCTTGTTCTGGGTGCGGTGGCTAATCTGGATGTTGAAAGAGAACTTGAGGAAAGTATAGATGTGTGCAGAAGAGAGAGAGAAAATTTGAAGGCAGACACACCATTAGAGATAAATCTGTCAAAGAGGATTGCAAAGAAACTCATTGGATCAATTCCTAACATATTTGGAATGGGAATATCTGCGCCCATCGCAAAGAGATGGAGGACACAATTAAATGAGAACTCAAAGATAATTGCAAGGGAAGATGTGTTCCCGGAGATGAATCACAATGACACTGTTGGATGGAGTGGTGACCCGAAACCAGAGAGATTCACAGCAGTGCTACTCCGCCATAAACAGGAATTTGAGCGAAATAGGATGCGCATTGAACTCACAAAGAATCTTGTGTTGAACAGGGCAAAAGAAATTATTGAGGTATGGGGGGAAGGGGAGACAGACCTCTCAAAGATGCTCTCGCTTATGTATGTAGGTGACTTTGTAAGCATATATATCGCGATGCTGAGAGATATTGACCCAACTCCTGTTCCTGTAATAGAAAACCTCAAAAAACTTTTGGCAGAAAAAAAGGAGTGAACCCCCTGCTGCAATTACAGAAATAAGAGGTGCAGGTTGTAAGGTGGAAGAAGTGAGTGGGAAACCCTAACTTTGGTTTCTAATAATCTCAGCCAGGAAACCGAGAGCCTGCCAGATAGTAATGGTAAGACCTAAGTCCAAAATTTTGAATTTTCAAACAAAACTTATGTTTCTCGGTGCTGGCAAGGGGGTTTCTGGGAATTGCCAGGCATATGACAGCGTGGGTGGGAACTACTGGTATTACGGTACAGGTACAGCAAAGGAAGGAAACTACTGGAGCAACTGGGATGGGAGTGGGTGGGGCACATCAAGTGCATATCCAATAGATGGGGTGCAGGTGCAAGCGATTACTATCCGCTATCAGATCCAGTAGTAAGCGAATTTTCTGGGATAACCGCAATTGCATTTTGCATTGGAATCCTAATGATTGCGATGGCACGAAAACGGAAAAAGAGGTAAAACAGATTTTATTTTTTCATTTTTGTTTTTTGGGGTTAATGTTTTATTCCATAACTTCAATATATGAGCGCTATTTTCTGTTTGGGGATGGGAGAATTGTTAAATATTGGATATAGTTAAAACATCGTATGCGAAAAGATAGATTGGTGCTCGGGCTCTCAATGAATATTATCCTGCTTGGAATTGTGAGTTTTCTCACTGACATGAGTACTGAGATGATTGTGCCCCTACTTCCATTTTTTCTGGTAGGGCTTGGGGCAACATACTGGTTAATTGGAGTGATCGAGGGTGTGGCAGAGAGCATTAGCAGTTTTCTTAAACTTGCGTTTGGAATTTACTCGGATAAGCTCAGAAAAAAGAAGGCATTTGTTATTTCTGGCTATTCAATAAGCAATCTTGTAAAACCCCTTCTTGCCCTTGCAACCTCACCCATGCATGTGCTTGCCATCAAGGTGACTGACCGTATAGGAAAAGGAATAAGAACAACACCTAGAGATGCCCTCATTGCAGATGCATCCAAGGCGCAAGATAGAGGAAAGGCGTTTGGGCTGCACAGGGCACTTGATACCAGCGGTGCAGTAGTGGGTCCACTCATCGCCCTGATTGTGCTTATTGCCTTCGGGTGTGCTGGTACTCTCAATAACATAGGTATCTACCGTGTGATTTTTGCGATTTCCGCAATACCAGGCATTGCTGCAATCCTTGTGCTTTCTTTTGTGAAAGAAAGTAAAAAAATTACAAGAAAAAAATACACTCTCTCGCTCTCAAAGTTTCCGAAAAATTTCAGAATTTTTGTGGTTGGCGTGGGAATATTCTCACTTGGAAATTTTAGCATTGCATTTTTCCTTCTGCGCTCGGAGCAAATACTCTCCATCGGGATCTGTGGAGATGTGGCACTCTATGTATTTATGAACCTCACATATGCCCTTTTATCCTTTCCATTTGGATTGGTTGCTGACAGAATTGGAAGAAAAAATATTCTGCTATCTGGCTTCATGATATTTTCTATAGTGATGCTTCTGTTTGCATTTGCAAATTCTCTGGCTGTTATCATTCTCGGTTTTCTGCTCTTTGGAGTTTTCATGGCAATGACAGATGGAGTGATAAGGGCAATGGGTTCCGTGATGGTCCCACAGGATGTGTGTGGCTCTGCGCTTGGCATCATTAACCTCATTACAAGTATCACCATCTTCCCTGCGAATTTCATTGCAGGCATTCTCTGGGATGCGTTCGGCTCATGCTTTGCGTTCCTGCTTAGTGCTTCTCTTGGAATTATTGCCTCGCTCCTTATCGGGCTTTTTGTGCGGTGATTTTTGCTCTCTTCTAACACGCTGCAATCTTCCTGGCGCCCACCAGTTCCATTTCTTCAGCAAAATCATCATTGAAGGCACAAGATAGATTCTCATTATTGCGGTATCTATTAGAATTCCTGCACAGAGTGCAAATCCGAACTGGCGGAGCATTCCCATTCCAGAAATCATCATACTTCCCAGCGCCCCTGCCATAATCAATCCACAGATTGTGATTATACCACCTGTTTTTTCCACGGCAGTAACAATTGCCTCCTCATCACTCTTACCTTTAGAAACTTCTTCACGAATTCTGGTTGTAAGAAGAATATCATAGTCAAGTCCGAGACCCACGAGCACCACAAATAGAATCAGGGGCATGAGCCAGAGCAAGGGCTGTGCAAGAATAATTGAAAATACAAACATTGTGAGGGCAAGTGTCCAGGTAGCGGTCATAAGGGTGACACCTAGCAATCTGAGGGGAATGATTACTGAACCAAGAACAACTAACAGCACAATATATGCACCCACAAGGACAATCATGACCATGTAAGGAAAGTCTTTATCCATAACCAATTTTATATCTTGCATACCTGCAGTGCTTCCTGTGAAATAAAATTCTGCGCTTCTGAAACTCTGATAGTTGCCTTTTTCTCTATTCACAAGCTCCCTAATTTCATTTATCTTTTTGATTGCGTTTGCGTGGAATGGTTGTTCCTCAAGTACCACAGAAATCAGCAGTGTTTTTGAATTGTTGCCTATGTTGGTGTCTATGACTGGTTTATAGAAGGAAAGCGTGTCTGGGTGTGTGTAATTAATGGGCTCTCCAAATGGACGGGTAATGCTGTAAACTTTTGTAATGCCTCCCAGTTGCTGAATTTTTGCGCAAAGGATCTCAGTGTCATTAAATACTGGCATATTGTATGTGTCCCCAAGTTTCACTGGTTCTGTTAAATTAATCACAATATATGTGGGCATGATGTTCCCCTTACCAAAACCTGTGCCCATTGCATCCATTCCTTTTTTGCTTTCTACATCTGGCATCGTTGAAACAAAGTCGTAGCCTGTTTCAAGTGTGAGAGTGGCATAGACAGCTGGAATTGTTATCAGAAATGCCACAAGCGTTATTGCCTTTGCATGCTTGAGCGAAAATCTAGCAGCATACCAGAAATAACTCTTTTTTATGGCACCTCCGAGTTCCAGTTTAACCTTTGATGGCCAGAAAACTCTATCCCCTACTAAAAGAATGATGGATGGGAGTAAAGTAAGTGCAGCCAGTAAGCCTATTCCAATTCCCACGAATACAATTCCACCTATTGTCTGCACGAGCGGCAGGGAACTTATCGTAAGCGCACCAAACGAGATCATCACAGTCACCCCACTTGTGGCGATACTTTCGCCAGCCCAGGTAATTGCAGTTCTTACAGACACTTCTTTCGAATGTCCCTTTCGCCTTTCTTCACGGTACCTTGAAAGAATGAAAATTGTGTAGTCAGTGCCTGCACCCAGTAACACTGTGAACAGGAATGTGGGTACAATGTAGTAAATCCGAATAAAGAAGGTTCCAATAATGAAGATAATTGCATCGGCAATGAGAATAACTATACCCACAGCACCCAGTGGAATAAACGGTGCTACTAGTGAAAGGAAGTATATCGCCATGAAAAGTATTGCAAACCCAATGGCAAATGAGTCAATATGGGAAACCTCGCCCCATGATGCCTTTGCAATATCATGGGAGAGGGGTACATCTCCTGTGAGGTAAATGGTGTAGTTGTAATCCTTATTCAAATTTGCAGCAATTTCTCTCAGCACAATCACATTATTGCTCACACTCTCATTTCTTGAATCTTTCAGGAAGGTAAGTGAGATGATAATTGTTTTGTTATCAGGGCTGATGAATTTGTGAATAATTGCAGGATGAATCTCTATTGGCAGGTTCCATACTCCACATGCTTCAATTGTTTCTCTCACAATTGCTCGCAAAATGGATTCATTGTTCGCAGACACAATCCTCTCAATGTATCTATCATCTTTGAGTGGCGTGTGATTTGCTAGATAACTGCAACTGAACTTTCTGTACTCAGTGGTGTTCCCATAATTTCTTAAATTGAACCAGTTTGCAAGTTCAAGCATAAATTTCTGTTCCTCTCCTGTGAAAACCCTGGTTATGTGTGGAATTAAAAAGCTATCAAGCACCAACTGAGTGCGGTTAGATGTGTCATTGTATGCTGTTGCGTTCAGGTGTGTCCAGTTCTCATAGAAACTGGTAAGGTATGCAATTGTGGTATTCAGCATTTCCGGGGGTGTGCTCTGCACAACAATTTCATGCATGTAGTCATATGTAAATTTATCAATTACTGTTCGGTTGTTCCATGTGAACAGATTGAATGCGGTGGAAACATTTTCAAAGAATTCTCTAGTAGTGTTATCTGTGATGTTAGTGATGAATGAGGGTATTGTGTGATTGAGTGTGTTGAGGAGGCGTTCATATGCATTTCCAGTTGTGTGGTTCCATACATTGAAATACACTCCTGCATACTGTAGAAACATCTCTGTTGCTCCAGCAGTTGCAATCTCCATGAAAAGCTTGTATGAAAATTGGTCTATTGCTGTGGTGTTTGCATAACTGCTTCTATACCCTGTATCCTGATAATCAAAGGTTTCATTCAGTTTTGTTAGAAAATCAATGGGAGTTATATTCACATCTGGATATAGCGGTGTGGTTATATTTGCAAATTCCTCAGCCAGCACCACCTGGGATGTATTCCCAGCATTCATTGCAGTTTCCTCAAGTGTGGAATAACTGCCAAGCATAATTGACCAATTTTCTGCGAATGCCATTATGTAATGATTTACTGGCTCAAGAAGCGCCTGCGGAATTTCTTTCGCAAACATCCCTATGTTTTCAAGAATAAGGTTTGTTGTAAAGTTGTTCAGCATTGGTGTGTTGTTCCCTTCAACTATGAGTGGGGGCATGCAAAGATACCATGTATGTACATTCCAGAATTGCATGATCTTCTGGAAAAATTCTTTTTCATCAGTGGTATTGAATGTTAGATTTACCCAGTCGTTCAGGGCATTTTGCTCTATAGCTTTCTGGGCTCTGTCTAGTGAAACATTCATATCTTCGCTTGTATTGTGTTCCGCAGCTGAAGCATTCCAATAACCTGCAAAGAGATTGTAATATGTGTGGAGCATTTCCGTCTCATTTTTACTGAGACCATACTGTGCTGCAACTCCATCAATGTTAGAGGAAATAAAAGAATATGTGCGGTTATCTTTCTCTTCCACGGTTGATCCAGGTGTCATGTTCCATTCATACACATGCGCTTTGGGAATTGAATATACAAGAGTTGCAGAGAAGTTTGTGTAATTCCAGAGTTGAGCATATTGCAATGGCATGCCATACAAAAGAAATGCAGATTGTTCTGAGATATTCCAGAGCATCACATAATTTGAGGGAAAACCGTACAGCATAAACCCTATGGATTGCGCATTACTGGCGGTTGTGTTGAAGTTATCGGGTATTCCGTAAATGAAATTTGCACTTGCATTTACATTTGCTTCTAAGGGGGGATAGGCACTCCATACTTCTTCTGAAGATGTGTACAGAATATCTTCTGTAAGTGTGTATACAGATGTTATCTTGTCAAGAAGTGCAATATTTTCAGATTTCTTAATTCTTTCTGTGAGATTTTCAACAAAATGCTTCGTTTCCTGTGAAGAAACATTATGGTTCTGAATAACAAATACTGCAGAACCGTTTGGTACATTACCTGGAAATTCTTTTTGAATAATTCTGTCTGCAACCTTTGACTCAAGGTTCTCTGGAGTAATTTTTGACTCTTCATAGACCAGCACATCCCCGTATTTGAGTGCAAAGGGTACTGCTATCAACAGAAAAATTGCCCAGACCACCACTATTTTTTTGTAATTCTTTGACACTTTATTTGCAAGTTTTCCAAACATGTTTTGGCATATCAAAAGGACTTTAAATTATTTTCTATTCATCCCTGGTGGATGAGCAAAATCATGATATAAAAGGAGAAAACTAAAAATGTTATCAAAATGTTTTTCTATCTGTGGCTATCGGTGAGAAGATGATGCCGGGTGGAGAAGAATGAGAATTGTAATGCTGGAGGAATTCATCCCACTGGGTTTGGTTTGTGAACACCCCTGATGAAGAATATTCCCCAAGCCAGCTTGCATCCCCATCAGGGAAGAATATACTTATGCCGTGGCAGAAGCTCACGGTCGGTGTTGCCCTGTAAACCATCACTGTAGAAGAAACTTGGCTCATCACATTTGCTGCTGCACTCTTCAAACTGCTGGAATTTGCATACTTCTGGATGTTCTCTGCAAACTGGTAGAGGTCAACAGTGTTGTAGCCAGTTGAGTCAAGGATACTCCCGCATGCCTTTCTTGCTTTGGAAATATTTTCATAATCTTTCTGTAGTTCGCTTGTTAGTGCACTTGCGAAGCTGTTAACGGCACTCACAAGCCCTGGCACCGCTGCAGCATTGTATGCGGCAATTGCCTGCGTTGTGTAACAGGCATCATCTACAGGTGTAGCTACATTTATGATAGTAGTTGCCAGGGCACTTCCTGAGATGCTTGGGTTGGATACAATTGCTCCTACAATTCTATTCTGGGGGAACGTGGATGTCCAGCCAATAGTTTCACTTGCAACTATATAATCCACATATGGATACACCTGCGCGAGCACTTCAATTGCACCCATCAAACAGTCATCAAAATAGAGCACATCCACATTATGCCCGATGAGTTGCTTCAATGCCTCAACCCCATTAGCAATTTCTGTAAGGTCAAGGTTGTCCCCTCCGTTCGTATCATCCCAGCAACAACCAAGCCATGACCCACCATGGTCCTCCGGGTTCACCAGATAGTGGTCTGCCTGGAATCTCTGGGCACCCCAGATAAGGAAGTAAATCCAGGTATATCTATCTCCCATGTTAACTTCGCCCAAACTCTGTACTGCATTCTGTGGTGTGGGAGAAAGCCCTTTGGTTACAAAGTACCTGTATGCCCCACTGTTCGCATGGTCTATCTGGACTGCGATGCTCACATCCCTTGTTGAGCCTATACTTGCAATATCATTGAAATCCTCAACCATGTAATCATCAAGGTTGTTGTCACCATCGTAGTACATCAGCACAGTCCATTTCGCTTTCACCACTGTAAAACTCATGGTGACGCCGTTGTTACTCTCCCCAGTGCCGATATAAGTGCCCGTAGCTTTGTTCGCTTCACTCACAGCATTCGTTGTATCCACTACTACACGCACTGTATGGGTTCCTGGTGTAGATATAAAGAGAGAGGAAGAAGAGAAGGAGAAAGAGGCACCCACTGAAAGGCTAGAGGTTGTTTTTGTTCCATAGAGGGTCCCATCTACATAGATTTTGGTGTAAAATGTGGTTGATGCACTGTTATCTCCAGCGTTCTTTATTTTCGTGTAAACCTTGAACGGCTGTCCAGATGTTATGGTTGTAGTTGTGCTCCCATATGTGTCCACAATCCAGGTACTTTCCACCACAAGGTCTGGTGCTTTGAACCATACCAGGGTGGATTTTATGTTGTCGTTTTCATTGCTTTCTGGTACACTGTTTGTGGAATCGGCAATTACCATCACATTATGATATCCAGGTCCAAGTCTGTTTGTGGTCTTATACACCGTTGTGGAAGTTTCTGGTTCAAGAACATCCACCCAGACAGTTCCAAGAGAGATATTCGTATTCCCGTATTTGCTCTTGAATTCCACTGAGAAACCTGATGCGGCAACTTCTCCGTAGTTAGTAAGGGTGGCAGTAATTGTAATTGTCTGGTAGGCAGTAGGTGTTGAGGGCGAGACGGAAATACTTTTTACTACAATATTTGCCGCTCCCCCTGCGGCGTTGATTTCTGGGGGTGTATATTCAGATACCACCTCAGGTAGATTCTCTACACTCATTTCAAAAGCAGATTCGCCAATCAATTCTGGCGATCCGATGGTCCCTTCCGAGAATTCTTTCAATAGAACTGGATTTTGTTTCACTTCCTTTTTACTGACATCTGTCCTTATTCCCTTCTCCGAGTTATTCATTCCTGACACTGAAACCGTGAAAACACCAGCTACTAGTACTACCAAGAGCATAGCACATATCATTTTTTTAGATTTTTTAGAGTTGAACATTTTATCACCTCCTTTCACTATGTAATATGTGGGTGTGAGTATATATATTTGTTGGGGTAACTACCACAACTTTACCATGTAGGTAAAATTGCTATTGTGAAGTGCAAGAATACCACCACACTACCACCACACTACCACCATATGTTTATATATACGCTTGCAGATATAGATTAGTGAGGAGGTACCATGCACAGAAGTTTCCATAAACCGAAAAGTTTTTTATTCTCAAAAAAAGGTGCGGCGGATTTTTATGAAGAGATACCTACGGTTATCATCGCCATCACCTCAATCACGCTTTTCTTTCTCGCTGCAACAGTGGCATATGCCAATTACCAGGCAACTTACACGCACATAGACTACCGTGCAAAATGCAATAAATTCCTGCGGGACATAAGAGGCTGGGAAAACCTAACATATGGGAACATGGAAGGGCTCTTTGATGCCAGAAAAGTGGCTACATACACACTGGATAATCTCACCCGTGCGTTCCAGCCGGATTTTGATTTTGAGGTAAATATCACAGACACAAGCCCCTATTACTGGAAGTATAATCGTATTGTTAAAACAGGGACTATTCCTGACACCAGTTCACTCACCTACGGTGTGTATGTAATTTCATGTGGAATTGCAATATTTGTGAATGAAGAGGAAATACATGAAGGTAAATTAACAGTAACCATCTGGAGGTGAGAATTTGAACAGAAAGAAGAGGGGACAGAGTTCACTTTTTGACATGGTTTTTTTCATTCCACTCTTAATTCTTGCGGGCTTAATACTCAATTTTTCCACAGTTAAAATTTATGACAACACCGTAAAAGACGACGAAAAAATCGTTGTGGTGTCCGAAACCCTGGAGAACATTCTCAGGGTAACAATAGACAAAGCCACATACACTGCGAGCAGTGCAACCATTCTTCTTGAGGACCAGAGTGTTCTGGAACTGATTTTTGAGGATTTGTATTTGAGAGATAAAGGTGTGGCGGATGTGAACAATATTAAGCAGGGCATTGAGGCGAAAATAAATGCCGCAATAAGAGGTGTGGTATCTCCGGAATACCACTATAATCTTTCTGCCACTTACAAAAATGTAAATATCTGGATGTCAGATTATGGTCCCAGTCCACAGATCAAATACACCTCAACGGAATATTTCAAGATGCCATATGAACCCACAAATGTGGTGAAGGTAACCCTTGCAATTTGGCTCCGTTAAGGAGGTGAGAAAAATGAATAAAGGAAAATTGAGAAAAATAAGAATGAATGAGAGGGGCAGAGTTCCATTTGCTCTGGTTGCACTCGTAATCCTCTCGCTTGCAACAGTAAGCACATTGTATATCGCAGAAATTGATAAGGAACGCTCAGAAAAGGTAATAGAACACTATCAGGCAGATACGAATAATATTGCGAGGGCATGTGGTGAGGAACTGGAAACAGTGGCATACTATATTCTGATGCAAGTGATTGCAGATATGAATAATCAGCACAATCCACCACTTGACCAGATAAACAAAAGGTTACAGGATAATTTCGCTGCGTATGTGAACACATATTATAAGCCGAAGCGGATGGATACATACTGGATAACTGTGAAAGAACACCATGTGTATTTTATCATGGATATTTTCAATGTGAATGATTCTATAGATATCTCAAACCAGAGCAAGCCCGAGTTTTTGCTGTTTGCATCACCCAGCACAAATGAAATAGACATGACAACAAACACAATGTTAAGCCAGACAAAGAAGGTTGCATATCCGAGGGTAGCGGGAAATGTAACACTGGAATTAAAAGATGTGCGTGCAAATTACATAGTGACCAAAACAATGGAGTTTGACAAGAATCTGTATTCTGCATTGCCGATGATGCGCAGTGCCTATGACTTTCTCTCAAGAACCTCTTTTGGTGATTTTGGGGAGTTAGGAAGATTGACAAAATTCATACTTACAACGATTGCCCAGTATAGAGTACTGCTTGGTTATGCTGGTGGCGGCTATGGCATCTACACCTATCCAAAGGAACAGATACTCACGCAGGATGATGTAAAAATTGCAGTGAATGTGGCAATGCTTCTGCTCTCTGCAAGATATTTTAGAGATTATGATAAAGATGCTGCTACCCAGCTCGGTGTAAACGCATTGTTTGAGAACTGGGTGAAAAATGGAACGGTGGATGCTGCGGACATCTGGGCGTTGTATAAGAATATCATGGACACAAAAATAGACACAGGCAAGATTTTAGCCCAGAGCATCTATTCCTTTGCAGATAGATTTGCGTATGAACTCCTGACAATATTCTGGGATCCGGACACAGATTATTTTGCAGACCCAATCTTGAAGGAGCCATTCAGGGACTGGAATGAGGCAAAGGGTAAGGGAGAGACATGGGCAAAGGCAATGCTTAAAATCTGGCTTGGAAAATTCCGTTCATGGCTGGGAATTGCAGAAAGCATTGGGGATTACGAGAGTTCAGCATATATTAACGAAATGTCTGGTTTCTATGTGGCATACTGTCCTGTGCACGATGAGATTGTTGCAGGAACCTATACAGTGTTCCCTGGTGGTACATGGTATGTGCATGCGTACGGAGTGCCAGACACAAGAGATCTTATTCTTGGAGAATCTGGAAATCCAAATCTTGATGCTCAACCCTATAAAGTTGAGACCTGGGATGATTTCAGTGGCATTGGAAAGAGGTTATATAATTACTATGTGGTGAAGGAATCATTGATAAAGAAACATGCACACAGTAGCACACCCTACTATGACACGCTCTATGATATTCTTGAGGCTCTGAATAGAACCATGAAAAAACTTTCACCGAGTGTAAATGACAAACCGAACAAAGGATTTATGGATTATATGGCATACGATATCTCAAAACGGCACAATCTTGAAGATACTGGTCTACAGGTAGATCCGAGTGATAAAACCACAATTCTTCTCAACCACTCAGACTATCTGATAAACACAGGTGCAATAAAGCAGGGAATCAATGATATGGCATCCTATGCAAGTGCGTTCAATGTGAGAGATAACTGGTGGAGATATGGCGCATACCATAGAGAGCAAACAAATCCCAAAACTGGCTATCTATATGCAATCACGCAGGAAACTGTGGACCTCTGGTACGAAATGGTAGTAAACCTCTTCATGAGTGCAATAAAGGACTTTGACCCGTTTCCCTCAAGGGGTTTCCCGCCCTCAGTACAGCGGAGCGACTGGTATAATCCAAATGGTGCCTTTAAATTCAAAAATGACTTACTGAAAGACGCTTTCATGCGTGTGTGCATAAAGTATGCAGATCCAAGGCGTGCGTCCTGGCATGATGAGGCATGGGATGGAACCCCACCCTGCTGTTCAATTCCAAAGATGATTATTCTTGCAGAGGTGAATGCAGAATGGACAGATCTCAATATCTGGAACCATATAATGGCTGACATACGAGAAGCAGTTGAGGATACTGTTGGAAGAAACGGGCTCTTGATGGACATTACCAGGGATATGAAAGAAAATCTTGACGAAGTTACAGACATGCATGCCTATCAAGAAAATTATTACCGATTCATAAGGGAGTACATTGGCACCAAATTCATTGGAACTTCCGGATCAAATACCTGCCTGGTTGTAGCCCTTACGAAGCAGGGTGGCTGGGTTGAGAACATAATGCAGACCACACTTAATCACATAAGAGACAATGCGGATTTGAGCAACATTGTATTATTTGAGCAAACAAACTATAGAATGGTATATGATTTCTGGGAGAACAATCTCACCACAGCATCCCAGAATGAAAGTATCCTCCATGAGGAATTGAGGGTGAAGCAGTATCCCACAGTGCTCTCACCCGGCTCTGGAATTAATGTCCAGATCACCATACCTACAAAGGGAGTGCATTATGTAGATGCACAGGATGTGGAGCATAACATGGGTGATGCGCCCTTCACCACCCAGTGGGATGTAACAATAACAGGCAGTGTGCGAATTACAGTGAATGCTCTCAGATACTCACTGCTAAAAGGTCCAACGCATATCCAGACAATTTACAACAATACCGTTAAAATAGACATGAATTTTCCAGTGGTGGTTTATTCTGGATGGAATTTAGAATCAGGATGGCGCAGATATGATATTGACTATCCAATGACACGCGGATACTTTGGAATTCCACCAAAAGACGACTCCTTTGACCCCTGGTTTATAAGCAAGCCCTTTGTTGAGTTGATAGAAGGAATGAAGGATGCAGCGGATTGGGTAATGGACAGAGACATGCGCATGAACCTCCTGCTGATGAATTATCTGGACAAAGGTGTGGAGCAGGAAGTGCATCTTTCAAAGATAATATCAGATGTGCTGAAGACAAACTGCATTCTATTGCGTGATGCAGCCAAATCCAACTATCTCTCCGAGTTAAGCCAGAGATTCAATGCTGTGTTCTCTGCAGGAAGGGTGAGCACATACAACATTAAATTTTATGGATTTGATGCCACCTTCAAAAGTGGCTCAAAAGTTCTGGATTACAAGAGTAAATACTTTACCACAGAGATTGACTATGCAAATCTGAAAAACCAACTCAAGTATGAGGCAAATGATTTTGATTTCAACGACGCAAGTGAACCACTGAGTGGAACATTCGGGAAGTTCAGTTTGACTGCACACAACACATACTTCGGAGAGACATTCACCACAAACATTGAGGAACCGAGCAGGACGCCCATAAGATGCGAATGGGCAGCAACAGTTAACGGAATATATGTGCCTTACCTGCATAAGACCATCACTCTGAATATTGGAGCGATTTTGATGGGAAGTTCCACAATGCCTTCAAGTGTGTCCAGCGCCTTCAGCAATAACGCGGTGTATTTGAAGGCAAATATGGAAGACCTGAGTGTATTCCTCAAATACTCACTGGGAGATGTGTATTCCCACTGTGTGAATGACCTTACAAGCAGTCAGGGCTTTGGCTTCTTCTTTGAATATACAGATGGTGGAAAAACCTACAGACAGGAATATGTGATTGCACAGTTTCCAGGTGCGAGCTGGAGCGAGGGACATATAAGAACATATCTGATATCAGTTATTAACCACATACGCCAGATTGTATATAACATAGGAAATCCAGAAATTCCCACAGCACTTTATTCCTCCTATCCCACAGATATAGGAAATGCGATGAAAGTGCAGAATCGCTGGAAGAATTATGATTATCTGGGAGATGCTGTAACATCCGTTACAATCAATGCTCATGCATCACTGCTTGGAAAGGTGGGTGCAGGAATAGACGCAGGTATCGTGCGAATTGAGTTTGAGGTTGTGGGCAAAGACAACTGGATTGTAGAAGGGAGAACAATGAATGGCGGCAGTTCTCCGCCGCCTCCACCACCACCTCCACCACCACCGCCACCCGGTGGAAGGCTAGATGGAATTGATGTATCTAACTGGTAGGGCACAATCAACTGGGTTTCTGTCAGGGCTGCAGGATATTACTTTGCGTTTGCAAAAGCCACGGAAGGTGTAAGTTATGTAGACCCAACTTTCAGTACAAATATGAGAAATGCCAAGGCAGCAGGAATTTACATAGGAGCATATCATTATGCCCACCCGGACAGGAATTCAGCAATTGCAGAAGCAGACCACTTCGTGAGTGTGATAATGCCATATATCTCTACTGGCTATATGGTACCTGCGCTTGACCTGGAGGAGGGTTATTCTATCGGGAAGCCTGCGCTTTCCCAGTGGGTAAATACTTTTATGAACAGAGTGAAGGCAAGGACAGGAGTGACACCTGTAATTTATACAAGCGCAAATTATGCAAGGAACTATCTTGATTCCTCAGTCACTGTATGGCCACTGTGGATTGCGCACTGGACATACAATCCTGGGAGTTCCCCAAGTACGGGTGTCTGGAGTACCTGGTATTTCTGGCAGTATAGTGATAAAGGCCATGTGCCAGGCATCTCAGGCAATGTTGATCTGGATGTTTTTAATGGAGATCTATCTGCGCTGGAAGCGAGTTTTGTAATCCATTGATTTTCTCTAATTTTTTTGTTGCTTCTAACAAAGATTTTAAAAATGTGCTGGTACCTGTATCAAGCACTGCGTTTGAGGGCAAGCATCTACCTAATGAGAGAATTGAGAAGGTATATCAAAAACTTTATTACACCCTTCTGATATACCGCTCGCTGGTGAAATCTATGAACAAGAAACAGAAATTTTTTTTGTTAGTTGTAATTGTATCGGTTATCATCCTCATCGGTGCCACCGCATGGTTTGCCAGCGTGCGTGAGAGTACTGAGAAACTCCAGGTAGTGGCAACTTTTTATCCACTGTATTTTTTTGCTAGTGAGGTAGGAAAGGATAAAGCGGAGGTAAGCATGTTGATTCCAGACAACAGCGAAGTGCATTCTTGGGAACCTGGAATCCCTGATATTCTCAAGGTTGAAAAAGCGAAAATTTTTATATACAACGGAGCTGGCCTTGAGCCATGGGTACCAGATGTAATTTCAGCAGTAAAGAATAGGCCCCTGATTGTTGATGCCTCCAAGGACATTTCGCTTGCGCTCTCACCAGCAATTCAGGAAATTCTAGACACCGCTAAAAATCTGATGGAGACACAGAATTACACCACGGTTAACACCTCACAAAACCCCACGCTTTATCCCACTGAGACGCAATACTATCAAATTATTCTCGGGCAAAACAGCACTGAATATGCTGGAACGCTAAAAATTGAAAACACACAAGGAGGAGAATTTTTCATAGGTGCAGATACAAATATTCCCTTTGATCTTCGGGTAAACGGAACCCTCCTTGTCCCCAAGATTACTGTAAACGGAACCCAGATAGAGGCGTACCCACCTCTGAAAATGGCCCAGATTTTTTCGCTTAATTCCAGTGCTATAGCTAGCATGAATATAATGGCAACTAGCCCATGTATTAATCTGACTATCTTCCAAATTAAGGAGATGGAACATGAGAGTGAAATGCATGAACATGCACTCTATGACCCGCACATCTGGGTTGACCCAATACTCGCAAAAATCCAGGTGGATAACATTCTCAAAGCATTCATAGATACAGACCCGCAAAACTCTGATTATTACATCCAGAATGCAAAAATTCTCAAACAGAAACTTGACAAACTACACGCAGACTTTTTATCTGGTCTGAGAAACAAGACAAAGAGTGACATTGTCTGTACACATCTAGCATTCAATTATCTCGGTAAAAGGTATGGGTTCAATGTGCATGCTGCTGTAGGAATTACCGCAGACAAAGAACCGAGCCCCGCAGACCTTGCAAATCTCTCAGCACTCATCAGAGCACTTGGCCTGCGGTATGTTTATGTGGAACCTGGTTTTTCTGATAGATATATGCAAACCCTTGCGAACGAAACTGGCGCACAGATTTTGATACTGGATGCGGTACATGGTAGAACAGGAGTGCATGCAAATATGGATTATTTTCAGATAATGTATGAAAATCTGAAGAACCTGCGCATCGGATTGGAGGTAAACCCTTGACACAACCAGTGATTGAGGTTGAACATCTTTCGGTAAGGAGGGGTAACACGATTGTTGTAAGTGATGCAACATTCACAATCAACAGAGGAGATTATGTTGGAATTGTGGGACCGAATGGAGGGGGTAAAACAACACTTGTGGAGGCAATTCTGGGACTGCTACCCAAAGAAAGTGGGAAAATAACAATTTTAGGAAAGCCTGTTGAAGAGTTTGACATGTGGGAAAAGGTGGGTTATGTCCCACAGCATGCGATTAATTTTGACACAATGTTTCCGCTCACTGTAAAAGAACTTGTTGCTCTGGGGAGAATCGGGAGATGGAACCTCGGAAAGAAACTGAATCCTGAGGACTGGAAAGAAATCAAGGAGGCGATGGAATTTCTTGAAATCGCCCACCTTGCAGAGAGACGGGTTGGGAAATTGTCTGGTGGGCAGATGCAGCGGGTGTTTATTGCCCGTGCCATTACCAGAAAACCAGAAATTCTGATTCTTGATGAGCCCGTGGCAGGTATTGACCCAAGTTTGCAAGAAAGATTCTACAAACTTCTGAGCAATCTAAATCTGAAAAAAAGGACAACAATTGTTGTGGTTTCCCATGACCTATCAGTGGTATTCTGCAGGATGTCCAAAGTAATCTGCGTCAACAGAAAAACCTATACATGCGAGGTAAATGAAACTACAGAACCCGAGAAAATATTGAGAGAGGTATATGGAGAACACTTCCATTTTGTATTTCACAAACATGAGTGCAGGGGGATTTTTGGAAATGAGTGAACTCTCATTTTTTGACATTGTTACCCTTTTCACCTACCAGTTCTTCAGGTATGCTATCATAGGTGGAATCCTTGTGGCTGTCGCATGTGCCCTAATTGGCATATTCGTTGTTCTGAGAAAACAATCAATGCTTGGAGATGGCCTTGCCCATGCCTCTTTTGGCGGAATCGCACTTGGGCTATTTATTGGGGTTCTCCCACTGATTACCGCACTCCTTGTTTCCATCATAGCAGTGCTATCCATATCATATCTGAAAAGGCATGGAATTGCACCTTCAGATGCCTCCATTGCAGTTTTTCTGGCACTGGGATTTGCAACAGGGCTGGTGCTTATAAGTTTATCTGGCGGATTTAATGTTGACCTGTTCGCCTACTTATTCGGTTCAATTCTGACAATTGATGCCGGGGATCTGTTTCTAATCCTTATCCTCAGTGGTGTGATCATCGTGTTTATTGCAGTATTTTACAAAGAACTGGTTGCAATATGCTTTGACGAACAATATGCAAAACTCTCTGGGATTCCAGTCAATGTGCTAAACATTGTATTTGACATTCTTGTGGCAAGCACTATTGTAATTTCAATAAAAATTGTAGGTGTAATTCTAGTTTCTGCAATGATTGTTATCCCTGCACTTTCTGCCCTCCAACTGAATTTATCTTTCAAAAAAACAATAATTTCAAGTGTGGCATTTGCAATCACCAGTGTTGTAATAGGTATCATGCTCTCTGCCATTTACGGCGTGGCTACCAGTGGTGTAATTGTATTTACTGCAGGCGCAATATTTCTTATTACTGCAATTTACAAAAAACTGGAGTGAAAATAGAGCATGCAAACTTACAACCTCTTATCCCCTTCTCTTATGATTGCACTGATACCTGTGGGATCTTCAATTACAACCGTCAGTTTTTCGGTGCCTGCAATAATTCGCTCTATTCTTTCTTTAATATCATAATATTTTGCCAGTTCCTTTCCACTGAGCGAGGGTCTTATATTCTCCAGCACATCCTCAAATCTTCTCAGAATACCCTCCACATTTGAGATATATGTTTCGGATTCAGGACCTGGCACAATTTCAACACCAAGTTCCTTGAATATAATCTTAGCCTTTGAGGATTTTACCACTCTCGCATCTAAGTCTTCTGGTTTCTCAATTACAAATTCAATTTTCACTGCACCTCTATTCTCCACAGGGCTCACATCTGAGGACTTATACCCGCAATCTTTACAAATAATTGTGCTCTGGATACATGTGCCCACATATGGAATGTCTAGCAATGTGGTATGCATTGAAACCTTTTTTTTCCCACACGAGGGACAGGGAATATCCACAAATACACCGAAATCACACCCTTCAGTCATCCTCTCCCTTTGATAATGCCTTGAGAATATCTCCTCTTGTCACTATTCCCAGAATTTTATGGTCTCTCACAATTGGAATACGATTTACTTTGTGCTTTACCATGAGCTGAATTACCTGCCCAAGATCGTCATCTGGTGAGGCTGTGATTACATCCCTCGTCATAATTTCTTCCACTTTTGTGTTCACAAGTTCATCATACACCTCCCTTGCTTTCCTTTCTTTCGGAATTTCTACAAATCCGACGCTAATAAGTGGGAGGCTGGGAAACACAAGGTGTAATTCCCTGAATTCTGTGCGTAATTTTTCAAATATATCCGCCTCGGAAATTATTCCAAGAAGGTTTCCGTCTTTATCAGTAACTGGTGCGCCACTTATATTGTGCTTTGCAAGAATATCCACTGCCTCTTTTATGTTAGCATTTATAGGGATGGTAATTACCTTCTTTCGCATGCATTTTGAGACTTTCATGGTGGAACTTATTGCACACGGGTATATGTGTGTTTCTACGGTTGGGGATGTAGAAATTTGTTTTGGTGCCACCATAGAAAAAAATATGTGAGAGTTCTTATATATCCCAGTTGGTGTGAGTATGAATAAAGAACGCATAGTAATCGGATGCTGTGGATTGCCTGTTGCCCTTGAAAAATATGCAGGGATGCTTAATGCTGTGGAGACCCAGCAGACCTTCTACCAGTTAATCCCAGAAAAAACAGCTCAGACCTGGAGGGAAAAAGCAGATAAAGTAAAATCCGGGTTTGAGTTTACAGTGAAAGCACATCAGTTCATTACACATAACCCTAATGGAAGTACCTATCTTCGTGCAGGAATTAAAATTCCTGAGGAAAAGAAACAAAATTACGGATTTTTCAAGCAAACAGAAGAAGTTTTCAGTGCATGGGAACACACTGTAAAGATTGCCACGATACTGAGGGCTAAAGCCATTTTGATCCAGTCCCCACCTCAATTCAGTGAAAAACCTGACAATGTGACAAACCTGAAGAGTTTTTTTGAAAGAGCAAAGGATTCTAACTTTTTGTTATTTTGGGAACCGCGAGGAAAATGGAAGGATGAAACCGTGAAAGAAATCTGTGCACAATATGGGGTATATCACTGTGTTGACCCCACAAGAAGAAGGCCAGTGACGGAAAAGTTCTTTTATTTCAGATTGCACGGGGGTGCGAGATACAGGGGTTCATATAGCCTGCATCAACTATCAGATCTTGCATTAATGTTGAGGGCACTGGATGGAGAACTTGCATTTGTGTTCTTCAATAATGAATACATGCTGGCTGATGCACAGAAGTTCGTAAAAATTATAGAAGAAATTTGATACACTCACATTTTTCCAGCACGCTGGAGAATTATTAACTCCTCTGTGGTAATCTTTTTACCACTCAGAAACTTCTGGTAGATCTCTTCTGCCTGCTTATCACTGTCAGATTTTGCTTCTCTTCTGGTTTTCTGCCTCAGTGCATGCACCATTTTTTCAAGGTCATGGATTTCTCTTATTTTTTCCAGATGCTTTCTGTGTGCCTCATCTGCTTCAAGTTTTGCCTTCACAAATTTTTCTTGGGCTTCATCAGCCTGTCTTCTGATGTCATCAGCCTTTGAATAGAGTTCTACCATCTTTTCATGTTCAGACTGGGCTATCTCAGCATACTCATTTACCAGCTTATGATGACGCTCTGCTTCCTCCTTTGCCTGTTCATACTCCCGCACAAGTGCCTTTATTTCTGGATCTTCTTCAATTTCCTTTTCTCTCTTTTTTATCTCTGCCTGGATTCTTGCAATTGATTTTATGAGTTCCTCTTCCTTCTCTCTAGATAGCACTGAAGTCATCTGTTTGAACTCCAGCTCTTTAAGTTCCTTTCGCAATTTGGCAATGGAATCACCATTCTTCGGAATCTTCTTTCGTTTTGCATATCGGATTTTATCTGCCAGCTCAAATGTCTTTTTATTCCACTTCTCCCTCTCCATCTTCTCTTCCTTTACCTTGTTATTATATTCTTCCCGCTTCTTTTTGTGCTCATTTGCAGCATCTGCTAGTTTCTTTGCTTCATTGTTTAACCTGTCTCGCTCTTCTACCCATTTCCTGGCTTCATCATTTAACCTATCTCTTTCTATCCTGTATTTTTCTGCTTCTGCATTTAGATTCTGAATCTTTTTTTCCAATTCGTGAAGCACTTCATCGGGCATATGTGTTCCTCTTTAGAAGTGTAAAGCACCTATACTTTCACTTATTTATAATTGTTTCTATCTGCACTCTGCACTCAAACTTCCTCCAAATTTTTTCACTATTTCTGCCATTGCTTCCTCAACCTCACTCTCAATACCGATTTTTGCAGCAACTTTCCGTGCCTCCTCTATTGCCTCCATGTATTTTTCCTTATCTCCCTTCTCTGCGTAAAGTTCTGCAATGTCTATCTGGTTGTATACAAACATCCACTTATTTCCTGTCTTATTACACAGATGCTTTGCCTCCAGATACTCTGCCAGCGCCTTTTCAAACTCATTATTTTCAAAATATACATTCCCAAGATTGTTCTTTGAGATTGCCATACCATCCAGGTCGTGAATTCTTTTCTTCAGTTCGATACTCTTCTCAAGGATTTCCCTTGCATTTTCAAAATCCTCAAGTTCATAATACACCATTCCAAGATTGTTGTAAACAAGTGAAAGTCCATAGTAATCCTTTTTCCTCATGAAAATCTCCTCGCTTTTCCTCAGATAATCCATGCTTTCAGAATATCTCCCTTCATAGTAAAGAATCGCCCCAATACGGTTATAGGCACGGGCAATTTCAACATCCATATTGTACTTCTCAAACACCCCAATTGCTTTCTTCTGAGCCTCAATTGCTTCGGCATATCTTCCACATCTTTCATGAATATAACCCTCAGTTGCCAGTGCTTTACCCATCTCCAGATTTTTCTCGTCCTCCGGCAGTTTTTCAAATTCTTCAAATGCAACATTTATCCTTTCAAGTGCTGCAGCATGTTCCCCCATTTTTAGCAGTACCTCTGCAAGTGCAAGATAACCCCTTCCCTTCTCCAGTGCATTCTCACCAGCCAGATTAATTTTTTCCTCAATCTTATCAGCTGCCTCAACAAACAGCCCTGATGATATCAATATTTCCACAATTTTTTCAAGTACATCAAGTGCAATCTTTTTTTCCTGGACATTGCACTTATCCAGCACATCATACAATCTCTGCAAGATCTCTATGGCTTCTGTGTATGCAAATCTTTCTGCAAGTTTTTCACCTGCAGCAAACCCGTACTCTTTCAACTTGTCTATTCGCCCAGCTTTCAGATAATGATACACCATAACCAGCATTTTATCAGCATCACCTTTTTGATATTCCTCCTCAAAAATTTTACCTGCAATCTCATGAAGTGCCGTTCTCAATTCCTCTCCTAACTCATTGTAGACTACTTCGCGGATTCTTGAGGGCTCAAATTTATAAGTGTTCTTTTCATGCCTTAACAACCCATAAGCCTTCTCAATTTTTGATAAAATCCGCAGAACAGTTACCCTGTCCATTCCAAGCATTTTTTCCAGAACATTCGCAGTGAATTCATTACCTAGAACACTAGCGCTCTCAAGAATTTCAATCTCCTCCTCATTTAGCCTGGTGAGCTTCTCCTTTATGATTTCGTAAACTCTCTCTGGCACTTTTATCTCTTTTTTGTCGTATAACCAGACGTTTCCTTCTTTTCTTAGGAATTCTTTGTCGCTCAGATACTTCAAAACCTCAATAATAAACAGAGGATTTCCTTCCGTCTCCGCATAGATTGTGTCTTTAAATTCCTGATTTATATAACCCTCTAGCACACTTTCAATCAATTGACATACACCTTCTTTATCCAGTGGTTCAAGCGTCAAAATATCCAGCAACTCTTCCCCTCTCATGGCATTGATCAATTCAGAAAGGGATTGCCCTCCTGCTGCCTTGATCTCATCACTTCTTACTGTTCCAAAAATTCCGATGCGCTCACTCTGGATGTCTCTCGCAATATAATGCAGAAGTGAGAGAGTAGAGGAGTCTGCCCACTGAAGGTCATCCATTATAATTACAACTGGCTTCTCCCGTGAAATCCTTTTGATTCCAAGAAGTACATTCTGGAATACACCAATTTTTCTTGTGGAACTGTCTATTCCAAGCATACTTCCATCATATTTCTCGCTTTCTACAAGGGCTTTCAGATAGTGCTGAAGGATATCATTCTCTTTATCATTGTCATTGCCTACCTCTTCAACTTTTGACAGAATCGCTTTCATATCCTCTATCAGATACTCGTTCTCAATCCCATCAACAAGGGCTACAAGGTTTATTTTTTTTCCAGGGAGATTTATGATTGTGAAATCCCCATGTCTCATCACTCCAAGTTTTCCTTCTTCAACTTCATCTGCTCTCCCAGAAATTTGGTTCATAGAATCCTTTATAAAATTTTCCACGGCAGTTACCATACCCAGAAATATATCGGAATCAATATTCTGGTTTTTTCTTTCATACTTCGCTAAAATTATTCCTCCCTTATTTACAGCATACAAAGCATCCAGAGAGGGGATACTCTCAGCAAGAAGATATTCCTTGTTTATTTCTTTCAACATCTCATAAATAGGAGTGAATGGTGCCATCCCAGGTACACATTTTCCAGACATCACATTAACTCCTCTGCTCTCACAGATTTTTCGGAGTTCTTCCAGAAGCCGTGTTTTTCCAACACCACCCTCCCCGAGCAAGAACACGGTTCTTCCCCTGCCCTTTCCTACATCATCAACAAAATGCTCACAGAATTTGAGCTCTTTTCTCCTGTCAACAAACTCGGGTGGCAACTTCAGGATGCTCATTGCTGCATGTAATTACACCTGAGTATTAATTTCTTTCTGAGAACCGAGGAACACAAGTTTTGTTTGAAAATTCAAAATTTTTGGACTTAGGTCTTACCATTACTATCTGGCAGGCTCTCGGTTTCCTGGCTGAGATTATTAGATAAATCTCATCAACCAAAGTTAAGGTTTCCCTGTGTGCCGCGCCCACTCATTTTCTAGTGATTTTCTAGTGAATTGCAATAAATTGCACAGGGGAATTGTTTTCAATAAACTTCTGACAGCGCCTTACCAAGGCATAGAACGCACAGTTGCCTGGTTAGGAAAGAATATAACGCCCTTTGTGTTTACTCATTCAATGAAAGAGTTCCCAGAGTTTGAGCCACTTACACTGGAACATAGATATCTCCTCCGAGAATCCTTACTGAATGCAAATCCTACAATTTCTGAGATGTGCTTTGGAAACCTGTATATCTGGCAGGACACATATCCTGCCTATGTTTCTATGATTGAAGATAGTTACATCCTGAGAGGGGAAAATGCATTTCTGGTACCTGTTTGTGAGAGAAATCATGAAAAAACAATACATCTCATTGAAAAAATAGAAGGATACTGCACCAACCAGAAAAAGGATGTAATCTTCAAATATACTCCTGCACAATGTGCGAATGTGCTGAAAACGCGAGGATATGAGGTAATTCCAGACAGGGACAACTGGGACTATCTGTATTTGACAGAGCACCTGGCTGAACTCCAGGGACAGAAATACTACAGCAAAAGAAAGGATATCAAGAAATTTATGGTGGCTACTAATGAAAAGGCGGAATTTCTCCCTCTTGCTGAAAATCATCTTCTGGAATGCCTTGAAATTAATAGGAACTGGTTGAAAGAAAAAAACGTGAGGATGAGAACTACCTTGCAGGGGAGCAGCTTGCACTTACCCGTGCATTGAAAGATTATTCCGCACTTGAATTTATTGGCTTTGCGGTACTGCTGGATGGAGATGTAATAGGGTTTACTATTGGAGAGCAACTTAACAGAGAAACCGTGGTAGTGCATTTTGAAAAAGGAGATTACAGGTATCCAGGTATATATCAGTACATTAACCAGAAGTTCGCAGATGCAATGTTGGGTAAATTTAAGTACATCAATAGGGAGCAGGACCTTGGAATCCCTGGGCTGCGAAAAGCAAAGGAATCCTATCATCCCATAGCAATGGTTGAAAAATTTACCTGCATAAAGAGAGCGTGAGTATACTTTCACAATCTACAAAACACTCAGAAGAAGAACTGGATTTCTTGAAAATACACATTCACTTTCACTTACCCCTGGTGTTGAGATATATAAGCATCCTCTTCAATATATGTATCGGTGATAAAAAATGCAGGACGAATTTGACTGGTGCTCATGGGAAGAAATATACAAAGCCCTGGGGGTGGAGGTTTACCCTCGTGAAGATGGCAAGACGGAGGCATAAAAACCACCCCTTACCCTACACTTCATGATAAAAAACAATCCCATCCTATATCTCCCACCCTCTCTTATTTTTTGTGAGTTTCACAGCAAATAATTCCTCAAAAAAGAATCTGGTGGTTTTCAGAACCACACATTCATACATTTTCTTTGCATTTTCCATTGCCATGGCGTTGTGTGAAGAAAAAAGCATGAATATCACTCCATTTTCTTCCAGGTAGTTTGCTGCCTCTCTCAAAAACCTGTTAATAACTCTGTTTCCATCTGTGCCACCATCCAGTGCATAGTTTAGTTCTCCTTCCACAATGTCTTCTTTTTCTGTGGGAAGATATGGGGGGTTAAAGACAATCACATCAAATTTTCCCTCTATTTTTTTGAAAAGGTCAGAGTGAACAAACTGGATTTCAGCCCCATTTGCCATAGCATTTTTTTCCGCCAGTTCAATACTCTTTTTAGAGATATCGCAGGCAAAAACCTTCGCACCCTTAAGAGCACAATGTATAGCGATATAACCACTGCCTGTACCCATCTCCAGCACTTTCTGTCCCGCTTGCACCTCAATTACTTCCAGGAGTAGATGTGTATCCTCAGAAGGTGGATAAACATCATCCGAGTAACTGAGTTTCAATGGCAGTGCTTTCATTGCTTTACACGCCTTTCCAGGTTTGCAATCTCATTTTCTATTTCTACACAGTGGCGGAGAATAATTGCCTCCTCCAGTTTATGTCCCTCCTCCTCCTCATGCATTGAAACAATGTGCATTACTTCTGGCGGGAGCCCATGCTTCGCACATAGAAGAACACTACTCATTGGATGTTCCAGTAAATTTTCATTTTTCTTCAGGATGCCCGACTCAAGGTTATGTTCTACAGCAATTCCCACATCATGTAGAATTGCACCTGCGATCAACCAGTCCATATTCACATTTCTGCGGACAATTGCAACTGCCATCGCCATCTGGGTGATTCTACGGGTATGGTCCACAAGTGAAATCTTCCGTTTTGCACCTGGCATGATGATTTTCTTAACAATCTCAATGTTACCCCCAGTTGCTTCCAACCAGACGGCAATAATTTTCTTGCGCAGGTTTTCGTCTTTTATCTTCTGGATTTCAGGGAATGCTCTGAGCACTTCGGAATTTTCCATGTTTTCCTCCCAATGTTATAGGCAAAATACTATTTAAATTTCATGGAAATAAATGCTCGCACAGCAAGTATTTAGTATATGTATGTATTCAGCGAGATGGTGATTAATTGGACTTATTGGAACTGGAAAGGAAGGCAGACGAACTGTTTCTTGCTGATAACATGGAAGAGGCTCTAAAAACCTATGATAATCTTTTTGTGGAGAGCAGAAACGCAAGGAATTTTCCGATGGCTGCAACCGCACAATTCATGAGCGCAATTATTCGTACAAAAGATATTAAAAAGGGAATACTTGCTGCAATGATTCTGATTGCCACATGGGAGAATAACAATATAGACACCAGTCCTTTTATCAGAAAATGCAGACTTCTCTCTGAGTATGCTTCACAGAAAAAAGATGAAAATCTTTACAACTATGTGATGCTGATCGGCGCTGAAAATGAGGAAATTCTGTGCAAGCATGCGGCATTTTTCACGCCTGACAAAATCTCTGAATTGAATGAAAGAATGCCAGAGGAGTTTAGAGATGCGTTCCATATATTCGTGGCAATAATTCTTGCAAAAGGCGGAAACTTTGATGTTTCAATGTTTGTTCTCAAGGAAATGGAAGAAGAATTTACAGCTGAAACTAACAGGAAGGGCATCGGGATAACACTGGGGCTAATGGCTGAAGCATGCAGGTTGACAAAAAGATTTGATGAGGCACTGGGATATGTGGATAAACTGCAAGAATATAAAGAGGATGTGGGTGCACATGCAATATACTATCTGCTGGGCGACATCTACCTGAGCAAAGAAGATTTTGGTAAAGCGAAGGAGAACTTTGAACTGGCGATGAGGGAGGCAGAAGCATCCGAGGATTTTGATGGGATGTTCCGTTCCGTTGAATCCCTGATTTCCATTGCCCAGACTACTGCCAACAAAGAGGATGCTGCAAAATACGCAGACAAATACGAGGAATTCAAACAGAAATACGAGGAAAAAATATTCCGTGAAAGAATGAAAGCTCAGGATGAGGAGAATTAAGCGGAGCAACTGTAGAATTCTGCAATTTTTTCAATTACATAATCCTGGTCCTCTTCACTCAATGAATAATACAGCGGAAGCGTGAGTATTTTTTTCCAGACCTTATCGGTTACTGGTAACTTTGCACTGAATTTTCTATATGCTGGCTGAAGGTATAGGGGCACATAATGCACACCTGTGGTTATACCCCACTCAGCCAGGAATTTCATCAATTCATTCCTTCTCTCGCATTTTATCACATAACTGTAGGCACTTGTCTTTACTTCTGCCCTTACTTCTGGTATATTCACATTTTGAAAATCCTTCATTTTTTCTGAGTATCTTTTGAAAAGGTATGTTTTTCTCTCAATAATCTGATTTATTTTTCTTATCTGTGCGATTCCTATTGCTGCAGCCACATCATTCATATAATACTTGTAACCCACATCCTCGCATAGAAAGTCCCAGTATTTCTCCTTTGCTTCCTTTAATCTTGTCCAAGTATCTCTGTCAGCGCCAAGAAATCTAAGTTTCCGAATTTTCTTCTCAAATTCGGGGTTATGTGTGGTAATTGCACCCCCCTCCCCTGTAGTAATGTTCTTTGTTGCATGGAAACTGAAACAGGTCATATCGGTATCCAGAGCTCCAATCTTTACTCCTCTGTATGCTGCTCCAAATGCCTGGGCAGCATCTTCCACAACATAAATTTTCTTTTCTCTGGCAATATCCAGGATTTCTTTCATTTTACAGGGGTGTCCTGCGTAATGCACTGGTATGATACATGCGGTTTTATCCGTAATTTTTTCCATTAGGTCTTCTGGGCTCATGCAGAGGTTTTCCTCTTCAACATCAACCCACACAGGCTTTCCACCTGCATGCACCACGGCGTGCGCTGTGGAGACGAATGTGAGGGCTGGAAGCAGCACTTCCTTTCCTTTAACCCCTATAATTTCAAGTGCCAGATGGAGTGCAGAGGTACAGGAATTTGTGGCTATTGCATATTCAACCCCGAGATATTCAGCAATAAGTTTTTCAAATTCCAGGGTCTTCGGTCCTAAGCCAACCCAACCACTCTCAAACACACATTTTATCTCTTGAAGTTCATCTTCGCCCAGGTATGGGCGGAAAAGAGGGATGCGCTTCATAACCCATGCTCTGTTAGGATTTTTTGAATAAGTTTTTCTGCGCTATTTCTGAATTCTTCCAGAGTGCCTTCGTTTACCAGCATGTAATCCACCATTGCAAGTGCACTTCCGAGTCCCCATTTAAGTTCTCTCTGGTCCCTCAGGATGCACTTCTCTATCGTGATTTCGTCGTCCCCTCTTGCTCTCTCCATGATTCTCTGATATCTGGTCTCTGGTGATGCATGAATTCCTACAGTTACAAGTTTGTCTCCGAAGTTATGGCGGAAGATGTTTAATTCCGCATCTCCCCTTACCCCATCAATTATTGTTTTTTTCTCTGTCACTCTCGGGACCACAAGGGTTGCCCAGTATCCTAGCCCATATTGGTCCCTGCGCTCAGATGCCACCTTCGCAACATTTTCCGGTGTGTCTGGTAAATTCATCTTCCTTGTTTCCTCCCTCACAATATCTCCCATTCTTATTGGCACAAAGCCAAATTTTTTTGCGACGGTTAGGAATTCTTCTTTACCAGCACCTGGCATTCCAACAGTGAGAATAACAATCATGGTAACACCGAGATGGAGAATACACAGGTGTTTATTTGTTTTTTGCGTGCTATTAGTTCTCCTATATAAAACCATCAACTAAGGGGGGAGCGTAGAAAAATAAAATATCACCATATTTTTCTAGAGATTATGAGCGATCAAAAGTCAAGAAATTAGAGAAATTGGGACAGAAGAATGAGAGAACTCGGTGAAAAGTGTGCAGTCATAGAATAAATCTACACGCCCGGAAATGAAGGAATATCCTTTAGGGGGGATGTATTCCAACGCATTTTGTTTCGCAATTATCTGGAAGGATTGTGGGCGACGCACGGGAGCAGTTATAGAATGGGGCATAGAGCATCATAATGATTGCTAATGCTCACCAATTTCCTTGCTCCCACAGTGTGCAATCTCACACACCATTCCTTTTCCGCAATTTTCGCACTCTATCTGGAAGGTTGTAATTAAAATTCCATATTTTTCAAGATATACATTCACTTTCTTAATTATTTCTTTTGTTTCTGAAACCTTCATATCAGGCACAACTAGATGGGCACTCATTGCATGCACATTTGAACAGATGCTCCATACCCTGATGTCATGCACATCCACAATTCCATACTGGTTTCTGATTTCCTCAACAAGTTTTTTCACATCCAGATGCTTCGGTGCTCTCTCCATGAGGATGCCAGAAGATTCCCTCAAAATTTGAAATGCACTGTACATTATCACTATACTTATTCCAATACTGAGCAGAGGGTCTATTATCATTGCCCCTGTGAAAAACATCAGAAATCCCCCAGTGACCACTACAACTGAAGAGAGCATATCTCCAAGAATATGCAAAGCCGCACTTCTCACATTCAAGTCATCTGTATGTCCAAGAATTTTCAGGGAAACTGCATTTGCCACAAGCCCCGCAATTGCAACCAGCATCATCTCAAGCGAGCGCACATTTTCGGTATGAAAAAGACGGCGATAACTCTCAACAAGAAGGAATACTGCCAGCATAAAAACAGTAATTCCATTTACTAGTGCTGCAAAAATTTCTACACGATGTAAGCCAAAGGTTCTTCTCAGGTCTGGCTTTTTTCTCGCAAGCAAAAGTGCTGAGATGCTAAGTAAAAGTGCAAGTACATCAGTAAGCATGTGGAATGCATCACCCAGCAGTGCCACACTGTTCGTGAAAAAACCACCTGCTAACTCAAGAATAAAAATTAAGGATGTGATTGAAACTGCAATTCCTAATTTCTCAGTTTTCTGCATTGCCACGCAATTCCTTCAGCACAATTTCCTCTATCTGATTGACTATTTCCATCTTTTCAAGGAGTGCGTCGCATTCCGCAAGAATTTTCCTCCTCAATTCAACATCCTTAAGATCCTTGAGGTTAGCAAGCACATTGTAATATGCACCTCTTATGCCAGAACATAGCATTCTTGCTGCACATCCAGCATCACTGATTGCGTTTCTGTTACCAATCTCTGCAACTCTTTTCGCAAGTTCCAGAGCTTCCACTCCTCTCCTCATTGTGGTAAGTGGTACATCTATCGCATGCTGTAATGCCTCCTCGTATGCCCTTTCCTTTGCATCCCCTGTTTCCTCTGGCATCTTGATTGCCTTCATCACTTCATTGAATGCCTCTGTATCTTTATCAACAAGTCTCAGGAATTCAGCACGGAGTGCATCTGCCTTTTTTATAATCTCCTCCATCTCCGCCCTTACATCCGCATATTTCTTTTTCTTTACCGTTAATCTACAAACCATTGCTACCAGCGCTACACCCATTGCGGAAGAAAGTGCGGAGGCGCTTCCACCACCTGGTGCAGGGCTCTCCGAACCGAGTTCATTTATAAATGCAGTGCAACGCATCTCCGTAAGTTTTTCCTCCTTGAAACCGAAAATGCGATTTTCCAGAATCTGGGTCCTCTTGAAATCTGTAAGACGGAGATAAAACTCTGCGCAATCAACAAGTGCATCCAGTGGCACAAGTCCAATAATCTCGCTCCCCTTTATACTCGTTCCATATCTCTCTGCTTCACTTTTTATTGTTTCAAAAACCCTGAAAATTGGAGTGCCCTGATAATTCGTGAGATTCATTGAAACCTGAACATAGCCCTTCTCTTTAATATCAAAGCCCATTGCTTTAACAAATCTGAAGCCACCATCTTTAAATCTGATAGCTTTAGCAATATTTTTTGCAATGTTAATATCCGTGGTGTTTAGATTTACATTAAATGCAATCAATGGTAATCTTGCACCTACCACGGTAGCACCTGCAGTTGGATGCAGTTCTGGCTCTCCAAAATCAGGTGCACGCGCTGGGTTTTTTTTGATTTCATCCTTCAGTCCTTCATATTCTCCCTTGCGGATATCTGATAGATTTTTCCTGTCAGCACGTGTGGCTGCTTCCTCATAAAGATACACAGGTATTTTTAACTCTTCGGCGATTCTTTTTCCAAGTTTTCTTGCCATCTCTACACATTCTTCCATTGTCACACCAGATACAGGGACAAAAGGAATGACATCAGTTGCCCCAATTCTCGGATGTTCGCCCTTGTGCTGGTTCATATCTATCAATTCCATTGCTTTTTTTGTAGCTTTGAACGCGGCTTCCATGCAACCCTCTGGTTCTCCAACAAATGTGATTACAGTGCGATTGTGGTCCTTGTCTGGGTTCACATCAAGAAGTTGCACTTTTTCAGTGTTTCTGATTTCATTTGCAATAGCTTCAATTACCTCAATTCTCCTGCCCTCGCTAAAGTTTGGTATGCACTCAACGAGCTTCATGGAACACGTATATCAGGATGGATATTTAAGGAAATAGGTGGTTTGAGAAAGCCAAGAATGTGAGGCACTGCCCACTCATTGCTTCGCAATCTCCCTTTTTACCCGCTCCACCCACACCCTGTTCCCAATACTTTCAAACCACCTATGTGCCTTTTCCATCATTTCCCTATTTCTCTCAATTTTTCCAAGCTCA
>JBMFNP010000002.1:0-78195 GCA_049970095.1 Thermoplasmata archaeon
TCTACCCTATTATTTGTCATTGGTACTCTTTCATCCACCAGATACCATGTTAGGTCCTCAAACCTATCAGCCATCTTCTCCAGTTCTTTCCTTAACCGCCATGGAATGTCCTCTCTTTGGTAGAGGCTCTCCAATTTTCTCCACGCTTCATCTCTATTCCCACTCCTGAAGATTCCTGCTATCTCCTTCAACACCCCTTTCCAGGATTGTTTTCTGTATAGATCAGTCACAACATAAGATAATTTACTAAGTCAAAAATTTTGAATTTTCAAACAAAACTTATGTTCCTCAAGCTAGCAAAAAATTTATTTGTGGGCAAGCCTATACGCTTTTGATGGAAAAATGTCCATATTGTGTGTTGATTGTATTACGGATGGGACAGCCAGCATAACATCACAGACATGCACATTTACCTATACATCGCCTGGAATTACTGAGATTACATGGGAGCCAGGGCATGGAGATGGCTATGAAAAGGCAACAATCACATGGTACACGAGTGTAAACACCACAAACAACTATGTTGTGATAGATGGCAAAAAAGTCTCTGGGAGCGGCAATGGAGGGAAAGTGCACATCGCATGGGTTTCTAATCTTAAGCCCTCAACCACCTACACATTCACGGTTCACTCCACATATGGCACAGAGTTTTGTATGAGTTCAAGCTGGACCACGAGGATGCGAATAACAATAATAACTGCAGAAGATCTTCTAAATAATGCAACAAACCAAATATATCTTTATGTATTGTGGGCAACAGGAAATGCGGCAAAAAGCAATATTTACAAATTTACATATCAATCTGTATTGGGAAATGGTATGCTGACAAGTGCAGATCTCGGAGAGAGTTATACAGCAAACTACGGATATTGTGATAAGGTATGGATACCTATTTCAAACCCAAATAGAGTTAAAAATGTGCTGGTAATTTTTACAATTTCATGGAAGTATGTGAATGCAAATGTCCAGGAAAGCTTATCAGCGAACACTGTGATATTTAAAGATACAGATGGTGATGGTTTATTTAATGTAGAGGAACTCAGCCAATGGGAGGGGATAACTGATAAGAATGGAGATGGAAAGTTTGACATCTGGCAAACAGACCTTGATTGGGTTTGGATACCCTATGGTGTTGAAACCCAGAACAATCTCAATTCTGTAGTAAATTGCCGCACAGAATACCGCCCCTGGGCTTCATACCCAGAATGGAATTTGCCTGTAGAGGCAAATTACCAGTTTTCTTCACATCTTCATAAAGAAGGGACTACTTATTTCTATCATGCGTGCTACCAGGAATATCCCCCAAATTTTGATCTAGTGGGAAATAAATTTTTCATTCGGGTGATTAATATGAAAATGGCGGTAAAGTTATTTATTGCTATTCTGTGCATTTTTTCAATAATAGTGGCAATATTTGTGATTGTAATAACTGATACATACATGCCAGAAGGTAGTTGTTGGAGGGTATGGGGAGAACTTGAAGGAGTAATTCCAGAAGAAAGTAAGAGCATAAGTTTTTCCCATGCCCCTAATAGGGAAATAAGGTGTGGTAATTATGGTTGAAAAGCAGAGCATAATTCTCCAGGTGGCAGAAGCGATGCAGCAGGATATAGGGTTGGGGAGAGCAAGAATAGATACTGAGACACGGTTTAGATTAGGTGTGAAACCGGGGGACATAATTGAAATAACAGGGAAGAAAACTACTGGTGCGAAAGTTTTTAAAATTCTTCAGGAAGATGAAGGTAAGGGTTTAATAAAAATTGATAATTTAATAAGGAAAAATGCAGGTGTGTCAATTGGCGACCGTGTTGTAGTAACAAAAGCTACGCTTTTGCCAGCAACTAAAATTACACTTTCCCCGTACAACACCAACATTAGATTTTCAGCAGGTGCCGAGTATTTTGCAAACAAAGCCCTGGTGGACCGCGCAGTTGCCAAAGGAGACCTGATAACAGTTCCGGGTTTTGCGCTAAAAAGTTCATCCCTCATATTTGTAGTTACACACACTGAGCCAAAAGGGCTCGTAATGGTGAATGAGGAAACTATTATTAAATTTGGAGAGCCTGTTATTGGGGAGATTGACACAAAAAGCACTGGTGTGGCTTATGAGGATATCGGAGGGCTCAAGGAGCAATTGCAGCGGGTAAAAGAGACAATAGAACTTCCACTCAAACATCCGGAGTTATTTGAGAGATTGGGAATTACACCCCCGAAGGGTGTGCTTCTGTATGGACCACCAGGGACTGGCAAAACTTTAATTGCAAAGGCAGTAGCGAATGAAGCAAATGCGGAATTTTTTGCAATCCAGGGTCCAGAAATCATGAGCAAATTCTATGGGGGAAGTGAAGAAAGATTACGCGAAATCTTTGAGAAAGCAAAGGAAAAAGCGCCCTCCATAATTTTCATTGACGAGATTGATTCAATTGCACCTAGGCGCGATGAGGTTCAGGGTGATGTGGAAAGAAGAGTTGTAGCACAGCTTCTTACCTTACTTGATGGGCTCTCTCCAAGAGGAAATGTGATTGTTATCGGGGCTACAAACAGGGAAAATGCGATAGACCCTGCCTTAAGAAGGCCCGGTAGATTTGATAGAGAGATAGAAATTGGTGTGCCCACAATGGAGGGTAGAAAAGAGATTTTGCAGATTCACACAAGAGATATGCCACTTGAGGGCAGCGATGAGGAGAAGGAAAAATTGTTGAAGGAACTTGCAGAGATAACACATGGCTTTGTAGGTGCGGACCTAGCGGCACTGGCAAGAGAAGCAGCAATGAACGCACTTCGCAGATATTTGCCTGAAATAGACCCTGATGCCCCAGTTTCACCAGAACTTCTCAGTAAAATGAAGGTGACAAGAGAGGACTTTTTGAATGCGCTGAAAACTGTCGAACCTTCTGCACTCCGAGACATAACAGTTGAAATCCCGAATGTGAAATGGGATATGATTGGAGGACTGGAGGAAGTTAAGCAACAGATGAGGGAACTAGTAGAGCTTCCTTTGAAACATCCAGATGCGTATAAACGAATGGGAATTGAACCCCTGAAGGGCTTATTACTGTATGGGCCTCCTGGCACTGGGAAAACGCTTATAGCAAAGGCTGTAGCAACCGAAAGTGAGGCGAATTTTATATCTGTAAAAGGTCCGGAATTGATTTCAAAATGGGTGGGGGAAAGTGAAAAAGCAATAAGGGAAGTATTCAAGAAGGCGAGGCAGGTCTCTCCATGTATTATCTTCTTTGATGAGATTGATGCAATTGCACCCGTCAGAGGTGCGCATGCGGATTCTGGGGTCACAGAGAGGATGGTGAATCAGCTTCTGACATCAATGGATGGAGTTGAGGTAATGCAGGGTGTGATTGTTATAGGGGCCACAAATAGGCCAGATATCCTTGACCCTGCACTTCTAAGAACTGGAAGGTTTGATCGTTTAGTTTATGTTCCTCCACCTGATGAAAAAGCAAGACTGGCTATTCTGAAAATTCATACTGCGAAAATGCCTTTGAAAGATGTGAATCTAGAGGAAATTGCAAAAAGATTAGAGAACTATACTGGTGCAGATATTGCAGGCATAGTTAGGGAGGCCGGGTTGCTTGCACTCAGGAAAAATATCAATGCAAATGTGGTCAGTGCAGAAGATTTTGAGCAGGCAATTGCAAATTCCAAGCCATCAATTACACCAGAGCAGATTAAATTTTACGAGGAGTTCAACATAAAGAGGAAACTTGTTGAAAAGAAAGAATCTGAGATTGTTTATTATAGATGAGAAAGATGGAGAAAAAAGAAAAGGTAAGGAAAAGATACGACAGATGGAGCAGTGTTTATGATATATTTGACCTGGGTGGGGTGACATACGAAAAGAGGTTTGCAGTGGACATGCTCAATATAAAAGGAAACGAGCAGATCCTTGACTTTGGCACAGGAACAGGTGCAATTCTGCCATACATTGCGAGTAAACTCACAACAGGTAAGATATATGCAGTGGATTTTTCACAAAAAATGGTTGAAAAAGCTAGGGCAAGGGTAAAGAAGCATCGTATAGAAGAAAAGGTGGAGGTGAGGCTCGACGACTGTGAAAATCTGAGTTTTGCTGACAGTACTTTTGATTGTGTAATCGCCACCTATACCTTTACTTCACTTCCAAACCCGCAAAAAGGTGCTGGAGAGATGGCACGAGTTCTTAAACTTGGAGGGTACTTTTCTGTGCTTGAAACAGGGAGACCGAAGAAATGGTACCTATTACCACATTACTGGCTGATAAAACCCACTGCAAGGATTTTTGGGTACACATATATTGACAGGGATGTATCAGCAATACTGATGGATGCAGGTTTTGATATAGTAAATGTGTACAGGTTTGGGCTGGCATACTGTATCAAGGGGAAAAAGTGTCAGAATAAACCAGCAATCACCAGATAGGGCTTAAACCAAATCCGAGTATTGAAGGAAAAAGTTTTTTTATAATCAAAATAATAAGGAGACTATGCCCTGTGTGCTGTGTGGTAGTGATGGAAACTATTTCTGTCAAGGCTGTATGGAAAAATTGCCTGCCTTTGGCTATGATAATCTGTATCCTGGGGATAATTTTGTGGATAGATTTAACTGGTTATTTGAAGGTGCAGGCGCACCAGAAACACTGGATGATTATGACAAAATTCTTGAAATTCTGGGCGTTCCAATCCTACCCACAGAACAGGTTCCAGTCCTTACAATAGGAGACATAAAACTTGTGAATGCCTCTCTGGAAAAACTGAAAAGAGAGTTGGTTGAAACTGGTAAAATTCAGAACACTGATTTTCCATTGCGACTTGCAACCCTTTACTGCATCCACGAAAAAAAAGGAGGGCCAGCCATTGCAGTGGCTAGAATTGTGCTCAACATTGAAGCGGAGAACATTAATGCACACCTCGGTGCAGGTTTTGGCAGTGTTTTGGATGGTAATATGAAGTCAGCATCTGATTACTTTGATGCAGTGCTCTCCAAACAGCCACAGAGCGCAGAAGCATGGTATGGAAAGGCGCTGATTATGAAGGCGGGCGGCAGATGGGGTGCAGCCATCCAGTTTCTTAATGAGGCAATAAAAATTCACCCCGAGTTCTATCTGGCATATGTAGAAAAAGCAAGCATTCTCTATAACCAGCGGAGGTTTGAGGAGGCAGATAGGGTAGTGGATACAGCAATAAGAATTCAACCAGATAGCGGGAGTGCCTGGGCATTGAAGGCAGAAATCCTGAATGCGACCGGGAAGTGGGGCGGTGCATATCAGTGCCTCAATCAGGCAATCTCTCTGGAACCATTGAACAGAAGTTATCTTGTGAACAAGGCAAAGTTATTAATAGTTCATGGAAGAAAAAGTGAAGCAAGAGAGATTCTTATGGAGGTTTTGAATTTTGAGCGATCCGAAGAGTTACTGGCACTTCTGAAGGAGTGTGATTGAATGAGTTTGCCTGTATCTATATTCCTTCGCCCTCTTACGGAACTAAAAGAGGATGAGTGGACAATAGCGGAAATAACGATTAATAACTATGGTGATAGCACAATCCAGTGTCTGAAGGTTGAAATCTTTGGAGACATTGAAGCAGAGAAGCCCTTGCAGATAGATGCACTTGCCACTGATGAATTGCTTTCTTATCAAATAAAGATAAGACCCCTGAACTCAGAGGGAATTGTTGTTCTTAAAGCATCAGAAATCCAGGATGGAAATGTGGTGGATTTTGCAGCCACAACAATGCGTTTCCCAATCTCAGGAACGAAGACAGTAGGGATAAAGGGATATAAGAGATTTGCAGCACATGAGGAACTGATTTGCAAGGTGTGCCAAGAAAAAATATATCCGGGATTTCTGGTTGTGCAGTGCAGGTGCAATGCAACCTTTCATCACAAGTGTGTCAGGGATATGTTGAAATGTCCAGTATGTGGCAGAACCTGGAAATAATATAGTCATGAACTGTTATTATTGCCTGAACCACCTTGGTAGTGGTACCTGTGTACTGGGCAGTCACCTTTATTTCTCTGGTATGCACATTCATTGGAAGTGTGGGTGTCACATCAAACTGTGCCCGTCCGTTCTTGTCTGTAAGTTTCTTTTGATCTATCCCACAACCCTCAAGGTGTATTTCTACACCCTCCAGTACCTTTCCGTTCACATCATAAGCTGTTACTGTTACTGTAACGGTGTTTCCCACTGTGAGGTCTGTATTGTCAATAGTGATATGGTCCAGCTCTGGTTTCTTCACCATGTACATCCAGCCAATGAGGATAGCAATTCCCACTGCAGCTACAATCACCAGGACTATGAGAAAGAGCGGCAATCCTTGAAGCGAGCCTCTTTTGTTCCCTCTTCCAAATTTTCTGGGCATAGATTTTACCCCACTAATTATAGCTTTTATTAAATATAAACTTTTGGGTTCCCACGGGGGAGAGTGTCAATCTAAATGAAATGAGATATAAGAGTGCATTATGTTGGTAGAAAAAGGGCACTTAGACACCCTCGCCCCCACCAAATTTTTATAACCCATTGTATTCTCCATGTTGAGGCGGTTTAATGCACCCAGAAATAAACGAAGAGTATTGCAAGGGCTGTCATCTGTGTATTTTAGTGTGTCCTATGAAAGTTTATTCAAAAAGTGAAAAAATATCGAAGCGGGGTGCAGTTCTTCCAAAAGTAGAAAAACCAGAGAAATGCCCGAATGCAAAGAAAAAAATTGATGAAAAACTCACATGCGAAATGTGCACGCTCACATGTCCAGACCAAGCAATAAAATTCATGGAGGATTAGTATGCGGGATTTCATGCTCGGCAATGAAGCTTGTGTGAGGGGCGCAATTGCTGCAGGATGCAAATTCTATGCTGGGTATCCAATTACTCCCTCCACTGAAATTGCAGAAGCAATGGCAAGAGAATTGCCAAAGGCAGGTGGAACCTTTATCCAGATGGAAGATGAAATTGCAAGCATCTCTGCCTGCATCGGGGCTTCATGGGCGGGTGTGAAGGCAATGTCTGCCACATCTGGACCTGGTTTCAGTTTAATGCAGGAGGGAATAGGTTATGCTGCAATGACAGAAACCCCCATTGTAATTGTTAATTGCATGCGAGGAGGTCCATCCACAGGCCAGCCCACAAAGCCAGCACAGGGGGATGTAATGCAGGCAAAATTTGGTTCTCATGGTGACTATGAAATTATTGCACTCACCCCTTCAACAGTCCAGGAAATGTTTGATTTAACAGTTGAATCTTTCAACCTTTCTGAGCAATACAGAGTTCCTGTAATTTTACTGGCGGATGGTGAAATTGCGCATATGCGGGAGACTGTACAAATTCCAGATAAAATAAGAATAGTGAACAGAAAACTGGCAGCATCGGGCATAATAAAAGAGGTTTGGAAGCCAGATTGGGACGGGATTGTCCCGTTCCCAGTATTTGGCAGGGGGCACAGAGTATATATCTCAGGAACTACATCCGACATATATGGATATCCTTCAACAGTCAATCCCGAAGTGCATGCAGCAACCGTCCAGAGAATTTGTGAGAAAATCAGGAAAAATGCAGATAAAATCTGGAGGTACGAGGTATATAATGAGGATGCAGACAAAATAATATTTGCATATGGACTCCCTGCGAGAACAGCACTCTCTGTAGCAAAATCCTCTCAGAACATAGGGGTTTTTCGTCCAATTACCCTCTGGCCTTTCCCAGATCAACCCCTGGAAAAAATTGTTGAAGGAAAGGAGGTCTATGTGCTGGAAATGAACTACGGAAAAATGCTGAAGGAATTGGAGAGAGTGGCATATAAAGCAAAAGCGAAAAAAATTGCATTCCTCCCGAAACTCGGAGGCGCAATTCACACAATCATGGAAGTGAGAAGGTTTGTGGGGGTGGGCTAAATGCTGGCTATTGAAGAATTCTTCAGAATGGATAGATGGCCTAACAGTTATTGCCCTGGCTGTGGTAATGGCACTGTAATGAACTGCCTCTATCGTGCACTCCGTGATGCTGTCAACCTGGATAAACTGGTGATGGTTGGAGGAATCGGATGCTCTGCAAGAATTGATGGTTATGTTTTCTCGGATGCAATTCATACAACCCATGGGAGGGCAATAGCCTTCGCAACGGGAATAAAACTCGGAAATCCAGAACTGGATGTAATTGTCATCGGCGGAGATGGTGACATTGGTGCAATTGGCGGAAATCATCTGATAAATGCCGCAAGAAGGAACATGGACCTCCTGGTAATCTGTATTAATAACTGGATTTATGGTATGACAGGGGGGCAGGTGTCTCCAGCATCTCCGCACGACTGCCTGAGCACAACAACACCCACTGGTAACCCTGAGTATGCATTTGAATTCGCAAAACTAGTGGCAGAATGCGGCGCAAATTATTCAGCCCGTTGGAGCATCACACATCCGATGCAGTTGATTAACTCTATAAGGAAAGCACATGAAAAGAAGGGGTTCAGATTTGTGGAAGTGCTTTCAATATGTCCAACAGGGTATGGAAGAAACAACCGTATGGTTGAACCCACACAACTTTATGAATTTCTTAAAACCAGCACATATGTGATGAAAGGAATTCCAGATAGTGCACTCAATATAGATGGGAAATTTGGTTTAGGAGAGTTTGCTGACCGAGATAGAGAGAGTTACATAGAAATTTTGAATAAAACAAGGAGGTAAAAAAATGGTAAAACTACCAGAATATATGGGAAAAGAGATTTTCAAGAAATACGGGATCCCAGTGCCGAACGGAAAATTGCTGAGACGGGGAGACACCATAGAATGGCCGGGTGCACCAGTATGTGTGAAAGCACAGGTACTGGCAGGAAAACGCGGAAAGGCAGGTGCAGTGAAATTTGCAAATAGCAAGGAGGAACTTGAACTAGCAGTTGGAGAAATAATGACAATGAGAGTTGGGGGCATGAATGTGAATGAGGTGCTTGTGGAGGAAAAACTGAACATTCTCAAGGAGTACTATTTGAGCATCACGCTGGATAGAGACCAAAGATGCCCCGTGCTCTTGGCCAGTGCAAGTGGTGGCATGGATATTGAAGAGGTGCCAGATACCGAAATACAGAAAATTTACATTCCACCATTTATTGGTGTGCAACCCTACATGCTCAGGGAAATAGTAACAAAACTCGGATTTGATAAAGAAACAGGGAAGTCTGCTGGGAATATCATTCGCCAGATGTACGAAATCTTCAGATGCGAGGATGCGGAACTTGTAGAAATTAATCCGCTTGCAGATGTGGGTGGTAAACTTGTGGCTGCGGATGCAAAGGTGATAATAGAAGATGATGCCCTGTTCCGCCACCCAGAATACAAGAATGTGCCGCAAGAACTCACAGAACTTGAGAGGAAGGCAAAGGAGAAGGATATTTCCTTTATCCAGTTGGATGGAGACATAGGTATAATCGCAAATGGCGCAGGATTAACTATGGCAACTCTTGATGCAATTACATACTATGGAGGGAAACCTGCTGTATTTCTTGACCTGGGTGGTACAGATGATGTGGAAAAGGTAAAGGAGGCATTCAAACTTGTGCTTGAAATCAACCCGAGATGTGTGCTCGTAAACATTTTTGGTGGGGTAACAAAGTGTGATACTGTGGCAAAAGGTATTGTTGAGGTGCTGGGAAACAACGCCAAAATTAGAATTGCAGCAAGAATAAAGGGTTTCAACGAAGAGGAGGCAAGAGAGATATTTGCGAATGCAGGAATTAAAGGTGTGAGTTCCCTTGATGAAGCTGCAAAATTTGTTTGCGAAGGGGGTGCGTAAAAATATGAGCATTATCGTGGATGAAAATACCAAAGTGTTAATACAAGGAATTACAGGGCATCAGGGTACATTTCACTCAAGGGCAATGCGAGCATTCGGAACAAAAGTGGTGGCTGGAGTGACACCCGGGAAGGGAGGTAGTGATGTAGAAGGTGTGCCAGTATTTAACAGTGTAAAGGAGGCTGTAGAACACACTGATGCCAATGCCTCGGTTATCTTTGTCCCTGCCCCATTTGCAAAAGACGCATGTTATGAAGCAATTGATGCGGGTGTAAAGGTGATTGTTGTAATCACTGAGCATATTCCATTCCACGATACAATGGAAGTGGTTCACTATTGTAAGTACAGGGGCGTAACAATGATAGGACCAAACACCCCAGGAATTACCTCTGTTGGAAAAACCAAGCTTGGAATAATGCCAAACAATGTATTCTTGAAAGGGGATACTGGTGTTGTCTCCAGAAGCGGTACTCTCACCTATGAAATCGTGAATGCATTAACTGAGGATGGCATCGGACAGACCACATGTGTTGGAATTGGTGGTGACCCTGTGAATGGAATGAACTTTGTGGAAATCCTAGAGTTATTTGAAAAAGATCCAGAAACAAAAAGAATTGTGCTTGTAGGTGAAATTGGGGGAATGGCAGAAGAAATTGCAGCAGAGTATATTCGGAAAAATATTAGTAAGCCAGTATATGCCTACATTGCAGGGCGCTCTGCACCCCCAGGCAAGAGAATGGGACATGCAGGTGCAATAATACAGAGAGGTAAGGGAACAGCGGACTCAAAGGTGAAAAGCCTGGAAAATGCAGGAGTAAAGGTTGCGAAAATTCCTGCAGATATTGCAAAACTGATAAGGGAAAAAGAGGGGTAACAAGGAAGGTTATAGGCAACCATTTTGACCAGCAAAGTTTATATCCATCCATGTATCGTCTGGGATGTGCTCTCAGATGGGATCCTTGGACGATGTAATATGGCAATAAAAATGTGTAATATATAATTAATAATCATAGATAAAAACTGCAGGTGCAAACATATATATAGAAGTATGCCCATTAATAAAAATTGACGGACTGATGTCTGACAAAAGATGGGATGAAATATGACGAACATAAAATAAAAAAAGAGCCAGAAGGAGGCAACACATGTATCTGAAAGAAATTCAGATGAGGAATTTCAAAACTTTCATGAAACCTGTGTCAATCCGCTTTGAAAAGGGATTTACTGCTATCACAGGTCCTAACGGAAGCGGTAAATCCAATATTTCAGACGCAGTCCTCTTTGTTCTGGGTCCGAAAAGTTCAAGGGTGATTCGTGCAGGAAAACTCACAGACCTGATTTTCAATGGTGGAAAAGAGGGAAAGCCAGCAAAGGAGTGTGAATGCTCCCTTATTTTTGATAATACGGACAGAACAATTCCAATTGATGCAGATGAAGTGAAACTCACAAGAGTGGTGAAAATTTCTCCTACAGACCCATCTGGATATAACAGTTATTTTTATGTGAATGAAAAAAAGTCCACACTTGGAGAATTTGAAGAACTCCTTGCAAATGCAAGAATTTCTGCGGATAGTTACAACATTGTTCGCCAGGGAGATATAACAAGTATTGTTGAAAAAATGACCCCCATAGACATAAGAAAAATCATAGATGGAATTGCTGGCATCACAAAATTTGATGAAGATATCAAAAAAGCAGAGGAGAAAAGGGCATATGTTGAAGACAATCTTTCCAAGACAAGTTTAATTCTTGAGGAACTCAAGAACCAGCTAGGAAATCTTGAAAAAGACAGGGACACTGCACTGAAATACATTGAACTGAAAAATAAACTGGATGTTGCAAGGGCTTCTCTTGCTACAAAAAAGAAGGAGAGTACAGAGGCTGAAATAGAGAACATAAAGAAACTTATTGCATCCCAGCAAGCAGAAATTGAAACACTCAAAGCCCAGAAAGTGAAACTCGGTGAGAACATAAAGGCGCTGAACTTAAAAAAAGAGGAGATTGAGAGGGAAATTGTTGCAAGGGGAGGAGAGCAGTTCAAGAAACTAAAGAATGAGATAGATGGCATCCGCCTCAATGTAGCAAAGGCAAGAGATCGTGCTGGCGAACTGAGAGAGAACAGCACTTCACTTAAATCCGAGAAAAATGTGTGCGAAAAAGAAATCCAGAGAATTGAGAAGGCAAAATCTAATCTTGAAAAAGAGTATAAAGATACTGGTAGAGAACTTGAAAATGTAAAAAGATCAGTCCAGGAATTTGATGAACAGATAAAAGCACTTGAGGACCAAATTTCAAAATCTGACATTGAGATTGCAAACCTCCAGCGTGAACTCCTAAAAATCAATTCATCAATTGAGAAAAAAATGGAGGAATTTAAAAATGCAGAGATTGAGCACAGCAAGGTGAGAAGCACCCTGGACACACTTGAAGTCCAGATAACAAATCTTGAGGAAGAACTCAAAACCCGTGAGTTTGAATTGAGAGATGCAGAGTTTCAGCTGAAGGAACTGAGCAGTACCAAGAAAAGTTATGAAAAAAGCATTCAGGATCTAACCACCGCGTTCCACAGAAAACGGGGAGAAATTGCAAAACTGGAAGCAGAAATTGAGAAGTGTGAAGATGAAATCCGCGAATTAACCCGTACATACAACAATCTGAAAGCCCAGATAGAGGCAAGAACTGGTGCTGAAAAGGGGACAAGCGATGCATTGAATGCCATAATGGATGCCATGAGTAGAAACCTCATAAAAGGAATTCATGGAACGGTTGCCCAGCTTGCTAGATTTGATGAGGAACACAGTGTGGCACTTGGAGTTGCAGCGGGACCCAGAATGAACGCAATAATTGTGGAGGATGACGGTGTTGCTGCCCAGTGCATTGAATACCTGAAACAGAAAAAGGCAGGAAGGGCGATTTTCATTCCGCTGAACAAGATTCTGGAAAACCGGCCCAGGGGAAAGGCAGTACTGGTTGCAAAGGATAAGAACTGTCTGGGTTTTGCAATAGACCTTCTTGAGTTTGATGAGAAGTATCGTCCAGCATTCTCCTATGTCTTCGGAGACACGCTTGTAATGAAAGACCTAGATTCCGCAAGAGCAGTAATGGGTGGAGTACGGCTGGTTACACTTGCCGGAGAACTGATAGAGGCAAGCGGTGCAATGATTGGGGGCAGCATTCAGGAAAAAGAGAAATTTGGTGCAAGCGCAATGCGCGAACTGGATATGATCGGAAAGAAACTTGCGGATAAACTGGAAGAGGAAAAAACGCTGAGAGAAAAACTGAAAGCAGAGAAAGAGGAATTGAAAAAATTGGAAGATGAAATTCAAGAAAGGCACACAAAGGAGAGCACCTCACAGCTTGCATACGAAACCTATCTGGTGAGAAAGAAGGAGGCGGAGAAACATCTTAATGATGGAAAGGAAATGTTGGCAAAGATGAACAAAGAGAAAGAAACTGCTCTGGATGCGGTGGAAAAATTGGCGAGCACATGCAGTGCAATCCAGAACCAAATTGAAAATATGAAGAAAGAAAAAGAGGAAATAACTACAAGGATTCTCAACCTCACACCAAAGGCGCTCAGTGAAGAACTCAAGGCAAAAAGAAAAGCCCTTCAGGATTTGCAAGTAAAGAGGGCGGAACTGGAGGGCAGGCTCTCATCTCTTGAAACCAACCTCAAACTCTATGGAGAAAGGATAGAGGAGCAGAGGCGAAAGCTTGCTGGAATCATTGAGCAGATTGAGAAGAACGGGAAGGAAATTGAGAGGTTAAATCTGGAGGCGAGTGAAGGGGAGGAAAAACTCAAAACCTTGATGAGAGTTGAAGAATCCATGAATAAGGAGTTGCTGGATTTACAGAAGAAGAGAGATGAGGTGTTCTGCCAGATTAATGAAAACACTGCAGAAATAGATAAGATTGATACAAAAATTCTTTCAAAGAATGATATAATTATAAGCCAAACAACCAAACTCCGAACAATGGAGGAAGCCCTTGCGGAAGTTAACATAGAACTCAGCGCCTACAATGTAAAAATTCCAGAAAAACTTCCGTCAAATGAGGAACTAAAGCGCACAATCTCCGAATGCGAAAATGCCATCAATATTCTTGGTCCAGTTAATATGAAAGCAATTGAGGACTATGATGCCCTGAGAAAACGAATTGAAGAACTCAAAACAGAGTTTAATAGATTGGAGGAGGAGAAGCACAAACTGGTAGAACTTGTGAAGGAAATCACAGAAAAGAAGAAGGTAGGATTTTACAAGGTGTACAATGCTATCAATGAAAACTTCAGGAGAATTTATGGTGAACTTTCTGATGGCGGGGAGGCTGAACTTGTCCTTGAAAACCCGGACAATCCATTTGATGGGGGGTTGCACATAAAAGCAAAGCCGAGAAATAAGAAGGTTACTCGCCTGGAATCTCTTTCTGGTGGTGAGAAGAGCCTCACAGGGCTTGCATTTATATTTGCAATCCAGCAGTATGACCCAAGCCCATTTTATTTCCTTGATGAAGTTGATATGTTTCTGGATGCCGTAAATGCAGAGATTGTGGCAAAACTTGTGAAGAAAAACTCTGCAAAGGCGCAGTTTATCATGATTTCATTGAGGAAGGTAACTCTCCAGTATGCTGACCGCCTTTATGGCATCACACTGGTACCAGATGGAACCTCAAAGGTTGTCTCTCTGGAACTTGATCAGATAAAAGATATGGCTGAAGAAGAAAATAAAGAAGCGTCAGAAGGGGTGGTGTAAATGAATACATCAACAGTTTGTGAATCTGGAAAAACTGAAAATCTGGAAATTGGTGCCCTCAAAACGCAGAGGTTTGATGCAGAGGCTGTGAAAAGTGTGCTTGACCATTTGCTTTTCTACAAGGCAATAATTAAGGAAGGGGAAGAGAGGAAAATAGACCATTACATGGAACTTGTGAACAGCCTTAACTCAGGAACATTCCTTTCAATCCAGAATCAGTTTGAACGCGCCCTTGTGGCTGTGTTTGAACTTGTTCTGGAGCACACGCTTGACCCATGGAACATTGACCTTGTGGAATTTGCAAAAATGTACCATGAGAAGATCCAGCAAAGCACAGATATTGACTTCATTACCGCAGGAAGAATAATTCTGATGGCATGGTCTGTGCTACACATCCAGAGCGAAACCCTGAGATTGAAAGCAGAGCCCCCGGTACCGACAACGCAAGAACTGGAATATATGCCAGATGAACTTTATAGCACACCTGAAGAAATGGATTACACAAATATTGTACTCACTTCTGAAGAACCACCAATTCAGCCCCTTGCACTGCACCCGAGTTCACGCCAGGTAACACTCATGGAACTTGTGAATGCATTTGACGAAGCTAGGGTGGAAGCAGAAAAGCGGTTGCATCTTGAGGAATTGAGAAAGGCAAATGTTGAGAAATTCCAGAAAGCACCAATAATAAAAGTGCATGAAGAGTCCATAGAGAGGGACATAAATGAACTTTGGCCCAGAATTGCCCAGATGCGAGAGAAATGCACATTCAGGGCGCTTCTGAATGGAACAAAGGAAAGAAATGTGATTGTGGGTATGTTCATTGCACTCCTGCATCTCGCAAAAATGAACAGAATTCGCATCTGGCAGGACAAAATCCCCGAAGGTGAAATATATATAGAAGTATTGAATAATTGATTGTATGGAAGATATAGAGATTTCACTTGCAATTGAAGCCCTTCTTTTTTCGTCAGGTAGAGAACTCTCAATTCGTGAAATCACAGAATGGCTGGGAAAGGATGAGAAAATGGTGAGGAAAGCCATGCGTGCTCTTCTGAAAAGGTATGCCTCCGCCCATACATCAATTGAAATCGGGAGGGTGGGCACGAGATATGTGATGCGGCTGAAGCCAGAATTTGTAGGTATGGCAATTCCTGTGGCAGTGCCTGAACTCTCAAAGGATGAGATAAAAACACTTGCATTGATTGCCTTTTACCAGCCCGTAAAACAGAGTGTTCTTTCTAGGATGATAGGTTCAAAGGTGTATGAGCATGTGGAGAAACTGAAGAAACTGGAACTGGTAAAGGCAAAAAGGGAGGGTGCAACACTATCAATAACCACAACAAAGAAGTTTTTGGTGTATTTCGGAATTCCTAGCAGTAAAAAGGAAGAAATCAAAAAATGGATTGCAAGTAAGGTGGGAATTGAGGTAAAACCTGAAGAGGCAATGAAAGGTGAAGCTGGTGGTGAGATGGAGGGCAGCGCACAGAAGGAGGGGGCAAATTATGAATGATTTAGAACTCACTCCTACGGAAATTGAGAGTTATTTGAGGGAAGATGCACCATTTGGAGACATAACAAGTGCATTGCTATTCCCTAGCACACAGTTTGCAAAAGCATACATTATTGCAAAGCAGGAGTGCGTGATTGCGGGACTGGATGAAGCCAGAAGGGTGTTTGAATACCTGGGGTGCAAGGTTACACTACATTACAGGGACGGAGATGAAGTGCAGCGTTTCCGTAAAGTGATGTTTATCACAGGTGATGCAGGTAAAATTCTGCTTGGGGAACGGCTGGCACTTAATTTTCTTATGAAGATGAGTGGGATTTCTACATTAACTGCGGAAATTGTGAAGCTTGCAAGGGAAGTAAACCCTGAAGTCCGTGTATCTGCTACAAGGAAAACCACCCCAGGGTTTAGGAAGTATGAGAAAAAAGCGGTGATGCTTGGTGGTGGAGAACCGCACAGATTCTCACTCAGTGATGCAGTGCTTATCAAGGAAAATCACATTGTACTTGCTGGCGGGATTGAAAATGCAATCTCGCTGGCAAAGAAGGTCTCTTTTACCAAGAAAATTGAGGTGGAAGTGCGGAATCTTGAGGAGGCAATAATTGCTGCAAAGCTTGGAGTGGATATAATTATGCTGGATAATTTTAAAGTGAGCGAGGCTGAAGAAGCATATAAAAAAATCAAAGAGTTGAATAAAAAAATTATTGTTGAAGTTTCTGGGGGGATAAATAAATCTAACATAAAGAAGTATGCAAAGGCATGTGATGTAATTTCTGTTGGCATGCTTACACATTCCTATAATTCCATTGATTTCTCATTAGAGGTAATGTAGGGATGAAAAAGCAGAAAAGGGTGATTTCTGCAAATCTCGGATATGTTTCTGGAATACTGCTTATACTCGCAGGTTATTCTGCACATAATGAAATGATTACCCTCATCCTCAATTATGCCACAAAAATTGGGTTTGTGAGCGGAATTGCCACAATCCTCCTCTACATAATAACCCTTCTTGGGACTCTGGGTGGCTTTACCGTGATTTTGGGGAGTTATGCGGTCGCCAGGAATCATATCTATCTTGGAAAGTTTTTGCTCAGCATCGGCTCTGGCTTCGGTTTAATTGAACTCATTATCTACCTCGGGACAAAATACGGAGGAAATTTCATTACTGGCATTGAGCTGTTTGTAAGTTCAATTTTAGGGTTCGGAATAATTCTTGCAATTATTGCAAGAGGATTGGTAGGTGATTGGCTATGAGAGCTTTTTTGCAACACCTTCTACGCTTTCCTCTCTCCAGAGTTCTTTGTATCTTCTGATAAACCTTCGCACAAGATACCAAACAGCAAGCAACACCATGACGGTGGCCAGCACTCCAATGCCTGCAAATACATACATTGCGTAATCGGGTTTCACAATCACTTTCACTGTAATATTGTAAACCGAATGTATGCTCTCACTATTGTCCTGAATATTCATTAGAACTACCTTTATTGTTATGTTAAATGTTCTATTAGTAATTAACAGTGTATCTAACTTAAATGTGAGGGTTTCACTTGTGCCAATGTCAAATCTTTTTGTCATGAAAATAGAAGAATCTATGTATATTTCCACACCCACACTAAAAATAGAATATCTGGCACGATTGAGGAGTGTTATGCTTCCTTCAATAACCTCTCCCTCTCCCAGTTTAACTGCAACTTCTCTGTTCATTTCAAGTTTTTCATTTTTAAGGTGGTTTCCGAGCGTGAGATAAACTTCAAGTTCAACTGCAACACAGATTGTAAAATTTTTTCTCTCCGCTTCTCCGTCTGCATTGCAATCCAGCAGAATACGATGGTATCCACCAGTTTTCGGAATCCATGTAAAGGTGACATTGTATTCCCTATTTGCAATGGTATTTTCAAGGAGTGTATGACCAATGATTTCATTTCCCTGCCCCGCATCATGGGTGAGATTCAGTTCAATTTTTGAGTTTGCAGCAACGCTCAGAACACCAATAGTGAAGGTTACCGTCTGATTAATCTCTGGTAATCTTGGAGAATACTCTACATATGCTATCTCTATATTTTTTACCCCATACAGCAGCACCTTACCAGGTGAAATTTCCTGAATCCCAGATTCTGTTGTAATAAAAACCTCTTTGAGGGTATTGGGCATCCTATAAAACATCACTGAATTTGAGTTTCCGAGGTCTGTCATCTCTTTTTCACCCCTGAATTTTACTGCACCTGTTCCTATATCCACAATATAGACATATCCATCATAGGTGGTGCACCCGATGTCCTTTACCCCATCCCCCTCAAAGTCCCCGATTGCCACACCAAAGATCTGGTTCTGGCATATATGCAGTGTGGTTGTTCCACCCGCACCTGCACCCAAACCTCCCACCTTAATAATCCATATGTTTCCGTCACCACTACCAGCAATTATTTCATCCACGCCGTCTCCATCAATGTCATCCACCGCCAATGCAGATAAAATTCCGGGTATGTACGGGCTTATAAACTTCTGTGTAAATTGCCCATGTTGGTAATCCAGAACACGCACAGTGCTCTCAGTATTTCCGCGCCAGTCCACAAAAACAATGTCTTTTCTTCCGTCTCCGTCTACATCACCCACGCTCACCTCAAAAACCGCATCAGGAGTCATTGTTATACCCTTCGTGAAAAGAATACCAGCGTTATAGGTATAAACTCCAATACTTGCGGTGCCGGTCCCTACAATAATCTCATTTATTCCATCGCCGTCAATGTCAACTATCTGTAATCCGAAGATTGCGCCGTTTGTAAAGTGCGACTTATCCCAGTCAAGCAACACATCGTTTGTCAGTGCATCTACTATGGAAAGATGCCCATCGTGGGTCGCGATTGCAATTTCAGGTCTTGCATCACCAGTAACATTACCCACAGCAATCTTTCTGACATTGCCACTAAGGATGGGTGATTCCCATACTCTGGTGCCATTTTCAAGAGAGAAACCATAAACACGGTCTGCAGAACCTGCAAGTACCACTGTGTGTTCATCCCCAAAAATATTGCCTGCAGCGATGCCCCAGCAGTATGGAGAAATGTCCTCACTTACCCATTTTGGAGAAATCAGTCTAACAGACAGTTGCCCTGAGGATGTTTGTGTGGCTGGAGTGAAAATAGATAACAGGATGATCAGAAAGATGAGCAACTGTACACCCTTCGCTGATGCCATACTTACTGTTAAGAAAATCATATATAAAATCTGTTTGGAAACTTTTATATCCATGCACGATTTTGGAGAGATGCCCATGTAGAAGAGGATCCCCTCGGAACCACTACAGGGTAGGTGATAAATTGGCAAACGAAGAAGTCCTAGAAATAGTAAAGAAGATGCTGGAAGAATCTCCAAAACGCAAGTTCACAGAAAGTGTAGAACTAGCAGTAAATCTGAAAAATATTGACCTGAAAAACCAGAAGAATAAAATTGATGAGGATGTTATTCTGCCAAAAGGCAGAGGAAAGAACATAAAAATTGGTGTTTTTGGCAGTGGGGAGTTTGCACTGAAAGCTAAGAATGCAAATGCAGACATTGTCATCACTCCTGAGGAAATTGAGGCTATTGCCTCGGATAAAAGAAAAGCCAAGAAATTAGCAGGTGAGATCACATACTTTATTGCAGAAGCACCCCTGATGATTACAATCGGTAAGCGCCTTGGTCCCATCCTGGCACCTCGTGGAAAAATGCCAAGGCCATTACCTCCAGCTGCAGATCCCGCTCCTGTTATACAGAATCTGAGAAGAACAGTAAAAATAAGGACAAAAGAGAAGCCCACATTCCATGTGGTTGTGGGGAGCAGGGAGATGAAACCAGAAGATATTGCTGAGAACATTGAAACTGTGGTGAACAGGGTGGTCTCAAAACTGGAGAAAGGCAAGCACAACATTGACTCAGTTTATGTAAAGACCACGATGGGCCCCGCCTATAAAATAATGTGAGGTGAATTTAATGGCACATGTAGCAAAATGGAAAATTGAAAAGGTTGAAGAACTAAAAACTAAAATTCAGAGTAAGAGGGTTGTCGGGGTGGTGAACATTGCAGGACTGCCCTCGCCCCAACTCCAGCAGATGCGGAAAAATCTCAGGGGGAAGGCAGAGATCGTTGTAAGCAGGAATGCTATTCTCTCCCATGCTCTTGAAAAGAGTGGCAAATCAAATGTCTCAAAACTCGCTGAATACATTCAGGCACAAACTGGCTTGATTCTCTCAAATGAGAATCCTTTTAAACTGTACAAATATCTAGAGGCAACAAAAACTAAGGCTCCTGCAAAGGGTGGAGAGATTGCCCCGGAGGACATAATAATTAAGGCGATGGAAACACCATTCAAACCAGGACCAATTGTCTCCGAACTGCAAAAAGCAGGGCTGGCAGCTGCAATTGAGGGCGGAAAAGTTGTCATAAAGAAGGATAAAGTTCTGGTGAAGGCTGGAGAAGTTATCACAAAGGAAAATGCACAGCTCCTTGCAAAGCTTGGAATTACACCCCTTACAATTGGACTGGATCTACGCGCGGTGCTTGAAGAGGGTATAGTTTATCCAAAGGAAAGCCTTGCGATTTCGCAGGAGGAAATCCTTGGACAGTTTGTTACTGCTTCTATCCGCGCACGGCAGTTTGCAGTCCAGATTGCTTACATTACCAGAGAAACTGTAAGCCCAATATTAGCAAAGGGTTTCAGGCAGGGTATTGCCATTGTGACAAGGACTGGTTATCCTGCAAGAGGTGCAATTGAACATCTCATCAGGAAGGCACACATGGACATGCTTGCAGTAGCTGCACTTGTACCTGAGGTTGCAGGTGATGTTTTGAAGAATGTGGCTGTAGTCCAGCCAACCAGCTCCGGCGTCCATGGTGCCGGAGAGGGAAGCGAACAGAAAGAGGAGAAGAAGGAACCAAAAGAAGAAGATGTGGCTGCAGGTTTAAGTTCATTGTTCGGCTAGAAAAAACAAGGAGGTAATGAAAATGGAATATGTGTATAGCGCATTGCTGCTACATGCTCTGGGAAAACCGATTAACGAAGAGAACATAGCGAATGTGATTAAAGCCGCTGGTGCTGAACCAGATATGACAAAGATAAAGGCACTCACAGCCTCGCTGGAAGGCGTGGATATTGCAAAGATTCTGGAGAGCGCAAGTGCGATGCCAGTAGCGGCGGCATCTGCACCAGCATCAGGTGGAGAGAAAAAGGAAGAGAAAAAAGAGGAAAAGAAAGAGGAGAAGAAGGAAGAAAAGCCAAAAGAAGAAGATGTGGCTGCGGGATTGGGTGCACTCTTCGGTTAAACTCAATCCCCAATCTTTTTCAATTGTTTTCTGTACATCTCAATTATTTCTCTGGTTGTGGTAGTGTCAGTTGCGCTCTTATCCTCTCTCCATCTACCCGTGAATCTCGGGAAGCGCACAGCAATTCCTGCTCCTTTGCGCACCACATCAAAGCCGCATGTGTGTACGGGGCTGAGAGTAAGCTCTGCACCCCGCACCTCAACAACAACTTCTGGTAAAAACCAAAAATCTGGTTCAATTTTGGATATCACATTTTCAGGCTTTTTTGCCACCACAAATGGCTTGAACTTTTTCGGAAGATCAGAAAGTGTTGCATCGTCAAATCCTGTGCCAAGTTTGCATATTGTTTCAAACATTTGAGTATCTGAGTTATAAACACCGGTGAGCAATGCCCCATATGTGCCCGCCCTCCTGCCTCTTCCTGCAAATGCACCCAGCACAACAAGATCTAGAGTGTCTGTGAGCTCTGACTTATATTCTCGCTTGTATTTAAGCCACAGAAAACCCCGTTTTCCAGGTTTGTAAATGCTTTCTGGCGCAATGGATTTTGCCATTATTCCCTCACATCCGACACCGATGGCTTCATTGAAAAAAATCTCGCACTTTTCTCTGGAATCCACGAGAAGCATTTTTGAGAGTTTCACATGTTCTGTTTCCCTGATTGCAGAAGCCAGAGCATTTCTTCTGAGCATATAATCTGATTTAAGGTACTCCTTATCATTGAGGTAAAGACAATCAAAGAGATAGATGCGCACGGGAATCTCGGAGATTGCGGTTTCAATTTCGTGTTTTCTTCCCCGTCTTTTTGAAACTTCCTGGAATGGTAACATTTCCTCAGTTGCAGGGTCATATGGTACACATTCGCCCTCAAAAATTCCGTTTTTTGCAGCAAACGCTTCTTTCAGAGATTCAATAAGGTCTGGAAACTGGGTAGTGAGATCCTCAAGGCGCCTTGAATAGAGTTTTATGTGCCCATCTGGAAAGATGTGCGCCTGTATCCGCAAACCATCGTATTTGTACTCTGCGGCAAACCTTTCTCCCATTCTTTCAAAAATTTCCTCAAAACTTGCAGCCCTTTCAGCCAGCATTGCGCGGATTGGCACTCCAATTTTTAGCCCTATCTTCTTGATTCCCCCAAATCCTTCTGTAGCAAGCGTTTTTGCGATGAGCCCGATATCGGAACATACATTGTACTTATCCTCCACAATCTCCCTTGCTTCAATCTTTTCTTTCTGAGAGATGAATACTGTTGCCAGAGCATCCAGAATTGTGCTTTCTGCAATCCCCAATCTCAACTTTCCTGAGAGTATTCTTGCAATGTATCTTGCCTCCAAAGGTTCGGCATCATGAAAAAGTTCTGCAATTAATTTGAGTTTCAGATCCTGGGAGCCTGCACCTGTGCTTTCTGCCACTTTGCACAGCGCATGATACACCTTTTCAATTGTAAGGATTTCCCTGAAAAGAGATTCTTGCTTTTTCTGCTGGATTATTTCCTCACCTGCTCTGCCAATATCTCCAAAATTCTTCATTATCTGGTTTACCCTCTCCTGTTTAAGTCCAGAAGCAAGCGCAAGTGCACGGAGAATAAGTGCTTCTGCAATCCCCAGTTCCACACCTATAAAATCAGGGTAAATTTTTCCTTGAAGGAGATAACATACATGGTGTATTTCCTCTGGCGCAAGAGTTTTAAACAGTTCTCCAAGTGTGGATGTGATCTCAGTTCTTTTTGTGGTTTTTTCAATGCGTTCAAAATAGCCAGCAAGCTCAAGAAAGTTCAAACAGACCCCCCTGTAACTGCTCTGAGTTTTCTGATTTTATCCATATCTGGCATTCCATTCACAAAAATTCCATTACCAGAAACCAGAAGATTTGCACCATTTTTTACAGTTAGAGTTGCAGTGTCTGCGTTTATTCCGCCATCAACTGCAATATCTATCTGCTTGCCAGAGCGGTCGACCATTTTCCTGATTTCCAGAATTTTCGGAAGCACACTTTCTATAAATTTCTGTCCTCCAAAGCCAGGGAAAACGCACATCACCACGATTTCATCCACTATTTGAAGGTAGGGCTCAATTGCATTTGCATCTGTATCTGGATTTAGGGCAATTCCAGACTTTATTCCACTCTCCCTTATGGTTTTTAGCAGGCTGAAAATATTCTCAGAGCATTCTACATGCACCGAAATCAGATTTGCTCCTGCATCTGCAAATGCTGGAATGAATATTGAGGGATTTGTGAGCATAAGGTGCACATAAAATTCTTTCTGGGAGTATTTTCTGAGGGCTTTTACAACATGAGGACCGAATGTGAGGTTGGGCACAAAGTGTCCATCCATTATGTCAATGTGGAACAAATCAACATCTGTGCATCTGTCCAGTGTAGAAAACACTTCTGCAAGCCGTGATGGATCTGCGGAAAGAATAGATGGTGCAATCTTAACCCTCATTGTTAGGAAATAACAGGGGAAATATTTAAAAATGAGGTTTGGGGTGAGAGATGTAGAAATCTTGGTAGGTACTACCGGAAAATTTTAAGATAACCTATACATTTTTCTACACCCCTCCAACAAGAAAAGTATTAAATAGAAATGCGTTTTCAATCTTGGTTGGTGAAAAGATGGCAGAATTCCGAGCAAATGTGTCGGTAGAAGGAAAAACATATGCACTCCCAGTATGGGGTAACTATGCCAATTCGCTGATTGGAAAGAAAATCGGGGATGAGGTTGATGGCATATTTGTAGGGCTACCTGGCTATAAATTGCTGATTACTGGTGGTTCTGATAATGCTGGTTTTCCAATGCGAAAAGATATTCACGGGGCAAAACGCGTAAAAGTGCTGTTGAGCGAAAGTACTGGTTTTCATCCTGATAAGAAGGGTTTAAGAAAAAAAGTGTCTGTTAGAGGAAATACAATCTCTCCAGATATTGTACAGATAAATTTCAAGGTAATTGCAAAGGGACCACACGCAATTGAAACCCTTGTAGCAGAGGCAAAGAAGAGGTATGAGGGAGAAAGAGACAAAAAAGAAGAAAAACCAAAGAAATGAGGTAAAGGAAAATGAAGGTGCATGTACAGCCAGAATTGAATATTGGAATTGTGGGGCATGTGGACCATGGAAAAACCACCCTCACATATGCGCTAACCAGGGAACGCACAGACAGATTGTCAGAGGAACGGAAAAGAGGAATCACTATCCGCCTGGGTTATGCGGATACTGAATTTTATGAATGCCCAAACTGTGAGGGATTAGATAAATACTCAAATTCACAGACCTGCCCGAGATGTGGAAGCCAGACAAAATTTTTGAGGGCTGTGTCTTTTGTGGATGCCCCAGGTCATGAAAGCCTGATGGCAACCGTGCTCTCTGGTGCCGCAATAATGAATGGAGCACTTTTGATTATTTCTGCCGACGAACGCTGTCCTCAGCCGCAGACAAAAGAACATCTTATTGCACTACAGATTGCAAATGTGAAAAATGTAGTAGTAGTGCAGACCAAGATTGACCTTGTTTCCCCAGAACGTGCAAAAGAAAGTTATATGGAAATTAGAAATTTTCTTAAGGGTACATTTGCTGAGAATGCACCCGTGATTCCTGTTTCTGCTCACCATGGAATAAATCTGGAAGCCCTTATTTATGCAATCCAGAAGTATATTCCCTCTCCATCTTTTGATGCGACCAGAGCACCTAGAATGTATGTTGCCCGTTCGTTTGATGTCAACATGCCCGGAACACCCCCTGAAAAACTGGTAGGTGGTGTGGTGGGTGGCACAATTATGTGTGGAAAAATTGTAATTGGGGATGAAATTGAAATTGCACCCGGGAATCTAGAGATCGTGGAAAATCAGAAAGTCTACAATAACATAGTTTCAAAGGTTTGTTCGCTTTATGCTGGTGATCTGCCACTTACAGAAGCGAGACCAGGGGGACTAATTGCTCTGGGAACTGCGCTTGACCCCTTCCTCACAAAATCCGATTCGCTTTCAGGTAAGGTGTTGGGAAAACCTGGAACTCTACCAGAAATCAAGCACAAACTTCAGATGGAAGTCCATCTTTTAGAGAGGGTTGTGGGTACAACCTCGGAACTGAAGGTAGAGCGTCTCAAGAGCTCTGAAAACCTCATGCTCACAATCAATACAGCCAAAACAAGTGCCCTCATTACAAGCACTCGCGAGAATATTGTTGAGGTGAATCTTAAAGTTCCTGTTGCCTGCGAGGCGGGAGATCGTGTGGCTGTGAGCCGCAAGGTTGGAACAACCTGGCGCCTTATTGGATACGGTATTGTCAAGTGAGATACATGAAGTATGATGCAATTGTGGTGGGTGCGGGACCCGCAGGAATATTTGCAGCAGAGGAAATTCTGAAAGCCGGAAAAAATGTTGTCATCGTGGAAGCGGGTGCAGATGTGAGCAAAAGAGTGTGCCCGATGGAAACTGGCTCTGAGTGTCTTCAATGTGAGCCCTGTCATATAATGGCTGGGGTTGGTGGTGCTGGCACATTTTCTGATGGGATTCTCAATCTAAGACCAGATATTGGTGGAGATATTGCGCATCTATGCGGGAGTGATGCGGAGGCACATGCACTCGTGAAAGATGTTGACGAATTTTTTGCAAAACATGCTCCCAATTCAACCCTATACCAACCTGACGAGGAAAGCGCAAACTCCCTCGCACGGAGAGCAGCAGCTGTAGGTGCCAGATTCATTCCGATACCACAGAGACACATCGGCAGTGACCACGCTCCACAGGTGATTGAAGGAATATGCAATGAGTTGAAAAAGAACGGATTGCAAATTCTTACAGAAACCCGTGTAAAGGATATTCTCGTGAGAAATGGTGGATGTGAGGGTGTGGTTCTTGAAAACAATGAAATTCTAAAAGGAAAGGCAGTGGTAATTGCCCCTGGCAGAGTTGGAATGAACTGGATGCAAGAGATAATTGAAAGGCACAGTATAAAGGCAAGACATGGACCAATTGACATTGGTGTGCGGGTTGAAGTTCCCTCAATTGTGATGGAACCAGTCATAAAAATAAATCGCGATCCTAAATTTCATATTTTCACAAACAGATATGATGATTTTGTTAGAACATTCTGCACAAACTATAATGGTTTTGTGGTAAAGGAGAATTATGGGGAATTCATAGGTGTGAATGGACATTCAATGAAGACTAGGTCTTCACAAAATACAAATTTTGCATTTCTCGTGCGGATTGAACTTACGGAACCAGTTGAAAACACGACTGCGTACGGGCGCTCTATTGCAGAGCTTGCAACCACAATCGGTGGTGGAAAGCCAATTGTGCAGAGGCTCGGAGATCTAATGGCGGGGCGGCGTTCCACATTTGCACGACTGGCAAAGAACCCACTTAAGGGCACTCTCACAGATGTTACTCCTGGTGATATTTCTATGGCACTTCCGTCCAGAATTGTACAGAATATCCTTGAAGGGCTTGAAAAACTCAACCAGATAGTTCCTGGTGTTGCCACCGAGTCCACGCTTCTCTATGCACCAGAGATAAAATTTTATGCAATGATAGTTGAGGTGAACCGTGATATGGAGACATCAATTCCAAATCTGTTTGCGGCTGGTGATGGTGTAGGACTTTCAAGAGGAATTGTAGGTGCAGCAGCAACTGGAATACTGGCAGGCAGAGGTGTGGTAAGGAGGCTCACGAATGCTTAACATTCTTCTTGCAGATGCTGAACTGGAGATGGTGCCTGAGAGCATTGCCTCGCATCCCTCAGTGGTTGTAAATGCTAGAAAGCGGGGAAAGAAGACGGTGAATATTCTTCTTGATGCCAGTTTGCACCATGCAGCAATGCGCAACCTGGAGATGGGAGAAAGGAGGGGGAGACCCGACATTGTACACTTTTCTCTCCTTCTTGCCTTGGACTCTATTCTAAACCAGATTGGTAAACTCAGAATATATGTGCATACCAGAAACAACGAATTGATTGTGGTTGACCCGCAGACCCGCCTGCCTAGAAATTATCCAAGGTTTGTGGGGCTTATTGAGTCATTGTTTAACAACAAGGTGGTGCCCAGCAGGGAGATGCCACTCCTTACATTAATTGAAGGATACGACTTTGGGAAGTGCCTGGATAATATTCCACATTCAAAGGTGATTGTGTTTTCACAAACAGGCAGGAATGTAATACTAAGCGCATACCTTGAAAAAATGCAAGATGAAAATCTCCTGTGTGTAATCGGGGGTTTTCCAGAAGGAGACTTTCTCAGCAATGTGTATGAACTTGCAGATGATGTAATTTCTATTGCTCCCCAGACACTCTCGGTTTGGACAGTTATATCAGAATTGATAGTCAACTATGAGAATGTGCACTTGCCCAGCAGGTAGGTGTCCCCACACCTGAGATCTCTAACCTGCAAGCGATTGCAATGTTCTGCATTGGTATTCTTCTGATTGTGCTGGCAAGAAAACGGAAAGAGAGGTAAAAACGGATAATATTGTGCAACAAAACAACAGGGGACGGTACACTTCAAATTCAATTGAAGATTACTTGGCAATCTTTCTGTATCTTTCAAGGTCAGCCTCAACCATTATTCGCACAAGATCCTTGAAAGACACCTTTGGCTGCCAGCCGAGAACCCGTTTTGCCTTAGATGCATCACCACAGAGCACATGCACCTCTGCAGGTCTGTAAAACTTCTGGTCAGTTTTCACATATTTCTCCCAGTTTTCTATTCCCGCATATTCAAATGCAAGTTCCACAAATTCCCTTATTGTGTGTGCTTCTCCAGTAGCAATTACATAATCATCTGGTTTTTCCTGCTGCAACATCAGCCACATCGCTTCCACATATTCAGGTGCATATCCCCAGTCCCTTTTTGCATCTAGATTTCCGAGAACAATTTCATTAGCCAGACCATACTTTATTCTTGCAACTCCATCTGTAATTTTTCTTGTCACAAATTCTATACCCCTCCTTGGAGATTCATGATTGAAGAGAATACCATTGGAAGCATGAAAACCATAACTTTCTCGATAATTAACAGTAGCCCAGTATCCCATTAGCTTTGCAAACCCATATGGACTTCTTGGATGGAAAGGCGTATTCTCGTTCTGCGGCACTTCCTTTGCCAGCCCGAAAAGTTCGCTTGTGGAAGCCTGATAGAACTTTGCTTCTGGGCACACAACCCGCATTGCCTCAAGCAGGCGTACAACTCCCACACCAGTAACTTCGGCAGTCAATACTGGCTGTTTAAATGAAGTCTGCACAAACGACTGGGCAGCAAGATTGTAGATTTCATCTGGCTGGGCAACTGTTAATGCAGAAATCAAAGAACCCTGGTCCGTCATATCCCCATCCAGCAATGTAATCTTGTCAATGATATGGTCAATGTTCTTTGTGTTGGGAATTGAGAGTCTGCGCACGAGCCCGTACACCTCATATCCCTTTGCCGCAAAAACTCTGCAAAATAAGAACCATCCTGCCCTGTAATCCCAGTGATGAATGCAATTTTACTCATAGATTTACATAGGGGTACGGTATTTAAAACTATCTGTCCAACAATTCCTGGTATACTTTTATATGATGTTGGGCACATCTCTCCCATGTGTAATTTTTCGCTAACTTTATTCCCCTCTCTTCAATTTTTGTTTTCAGTGCCTCAAGAATTCCTTCTGCAATCTCTCTTGGCTCATTTTTAACATAAACTGGCACATCTTTCATAAATTCACGGTTAAATGGAAGATCCAGTGCAACAACCCTGTTTCCACATGCAAGTGCCTCAAGGGGAGGTAATCCCATCCCTTCATAAATAGTTGGCCAAACAAAAACATCAAATGAAGAATATGCCGCTCTAAGCTCTTCTATACTCACAACACCGGGTTCAACAATTTCTAACCCATACTCATTTGCAACAGCCTCAATTTTTTTCGTTTCTTCAGCCCAGGTAGAAGGTCCGAAGCGCACGAAATTCACATCGTATCCTTTCTCCTTTAAAATGCCCACAGCTCTAACCAGTGTTGGAAGATTTTTTCTGGGATCGGTTTGACATGCAGTCATAATATTTATTTTTCCCTCACGGTAAAATCTGGATCTCATGGACACAGGATAAAAATCATCCGTAATTGCATGAGGACATACTTCTATTTTATCTGGATTTACTCCGATGTATTTGATACATTCTTGCTTTGAAAATTCACTATTGCTCAATATTTTTTTTGCTTTTAAAAACATGTGTTTTCTGTATTTCCATTCCAATTTAGCACTGAGACTCTTAAGATAATCCATAGGAAAGGCAAGAGGTGCAACATCATGTAGGGTTAGAATAGATGTGTTCTGCGTTGCAACGCCCGCATCAAGTGCATGCACAATTTTAGCTCTTGGATGTTTCAGAAATCGCACAGGCCAGATGGTGATATAACCCCCAACCATTCCCTTGCCTGTTCTTATCTCAAAGAGGGGCTTCACTTCCTCTATTTTTACCTTCAATCCCTTTTCACTTCCAAGTTTCAACACCCTTGGTATGAGATTTCCTGCGAATGAGCCATGCCCTACACCAGCATACCAGTTGCTAGTAATGATTGCAATATCCTCCATTTTATTCGCCTATATAATGCCTTTATTTAATCCCTTCTCAAAGAGATCTGGTTTATAAAAAAAAAGAAGGCAGGGAAAGATGTTCATTGGGATTTTGCTTTTCTGCTCCGAAATACAAGGTATGCGAGTACAATTCCAACTACAAACCCGCCGCCAAATGCAAGTGCCATGTAGAGGATATTTATTTCCCCACTGGTTGCAAAAATTTCAAATTCATGTTCTGAGAAGTGTGGCACGTACAGAAAGATAACATAGTTGCCAGCGTCATCAGTAGTAACCGCATACTTTGCCTCCCCATTGCCTGTACCAAACATCTCCTCCACGCTGCCTCTCTTTATTTCCTTCCCATCCATTTTCACTTGTATTCTTTCCATTTTCATTTCCATATTTTCTTTCTCAACCATCAGTGCAATCACTGTTCCACTGCCTTCCCCAGAAACCCTGAGGTGTATTCTGTTCTGTGTCATTTCTCTAACCTCTGCGAGCACATCTGCACGATATGCCACCCCATCATCCATCACCAGCCCGTTTGTGTAAGCGAGAGCAAGTTCCGCCCCTACTTTTATCATATTTTCATCAGCAATAGGGACGCCATATCTGTGCCATGCGTGCATCCTGAATGTGCTAGTTTCTCCATTCACAAGGGTTGTTGAAAGTGTCTGATTGGTTATTTTGATCTGATTACCTGCAACAATTGTTCCGCTGATGTTTCCGCTTGCAGAGAAAATCCAGGCAATGTTGGCGTATGTGTGGTTTTTGTATGTATTCATAGCATAGAAATTCTGGTTAAGTGTATAGGTAACGGAGAGGGTGGTGTTGAAGGCAATGTGGTGAATTACTCCAGAGGGGTTGTCATGCACAATTATCATTGCATTTTCGCCCCTGAGCATCACAATGTTTCCCATTACTCTGAGTCCCACCCTGGAAAAATTGCTCATACTGATTGCATCAAAAACTCCAAGAGTTTCCATAGAACCATCTTTCGGAATCTTCAGTTTATAGTTTGTAATCTTACCAGTGTGCTCATCCAGATAGAAGTCAACAAATCTTCCTGTAAAATGCCCATCTGTGTAATTCATGCAACCCATGTACCTTGTTTTCATAAAATACTCCCGCCAGGTGTTTTCTGTCTCTGGCTTTGACCAGTTAAAGCCATTTTTGCAGTTCTCTGAATGCCCTGGCATCCCTTCCATTGGACACTCTCCAAATTGCGCTGCTGCAGATATGGGCACCACAGTAAGGATTGCAATTCCGAGCACGAGGGCAAAAGCCCACATTCCTTTTTCCTTTTTTGTCTTCATTTCTATCACCGTATGTTGATTGAAATGAGTATTTAAAGAATTTTTGGTACAAAACCAAAAATGAATGGTACAAAACCCGAACAAGAGAAAAAACAGGAGAGTTCAGAATGAGAAGTAATTTTCAAGCAAACCCTGGAGTTCCTTGATTTTTTCAGTTAGGATTTTACGGATTTTCTGGTTGGCAGTAACTGTACTTGAAAGGGTATCAAAGTTCTCATGATATTCCACAGGAGTATTTGCCAGCACATTAACTAACAGGTGTGCCAGCATAGGATTGTTCTGGTTATAACCACCTTCCTGCAGAATAACAAGTTTCCCCAGCTTCGAAATTTTCTGGACAAGTGTTCTGTAGCCCTTTGCAGTAAGTCTCAGTCCTATGTTAGGTTCCGAAAAATGTGCATCAAATCCGTTCAGTCCTATGATTAAATCTGGTTTAAACTGATTTATTAACGGAATCACCAGATTTTCAAGCACCATGTTATATTCTTCATCACCACTGCCTGGTGGCATCTCCATGTTTGCAGTATAGCCCCTCCCCTCGCCATGCCCTATCTGGTATGCAAACCCGTCATGTGGATAGAAATCATGTGGGTCCCTGTGTATTGAAAATTTGTAAACATACGGACATTCGTAAAAGATGCGCATCGTGCCATTTCCTGCATGGGCATCCCAGTCAAGAACAAATACCCTCTTTATTCCTTTCTTTTCCATAAGATAGGCGATAGCAATTGCCGCATTGTTGAACAGACAGTATCCCCCGAATTTATCTGCGGATGCATGATGCCCTGGGGGGCGTGTGAGTGCGTACGCATACTCTGTGTGCCCCAGAAGCACATCCACCGCAGCCCTTATTGCTGCACCTGCTGCAAATTCTGCAGCAACCACGGAACCACTGGTGATATAAGTAGAATCTCCCAGGAAAGAATACCCCCTCTCCGCACACTTTTTTATGAACTCAAAATAGTTTTTTTCATGAATCCGCAGGATATCTTCCTCTGTTGCTGGTGCAAAATCATTTACGATTTTCAGAAATGGCATTTTTTCCGCCCTGTGAGTAATGTATGTGTATATTTTTCTTATTCTTTCAGGGTTTTCAGGACTTGCACATGCAGGAAAATGAAGTTCATGCTCGCTTCTGTAGTACAGGTTTACCTTCACCACATATCAGAAATATCTTCGGAATATATCATACTTTTCATGTGTGTGAAGCCAATCCATCCATAACCTCTCTTATCTTTGTGATTGCAAGTTTGATATTGTCCATGGAATTTGCATATGAAAAGCGGATGTGTTTTTCTCCGTTTCTACCGAATGCGGAACCTGGAGTGCAGATCACACCATGCTGCACAAGTTTGGTTGCCAGTTCCATTGAACACCAGTCACCAGAAAACTCTGGAAACGCATAGAATGCACCATCTGGCTTCAGGCATCTAAATCCTGGAATTCCATTCAAAGCCCCTACGATATATTCCCTTCGCCTCTTAAATTCTTTAACCATTCTTTCAATTTCCTGCCCTCCATTTCTGAGCGCTTCAAGGGCGGCATACTGTGTGGGTGTTGGAGGACATGCAATTAAATGATAGTGGGATTTGAAAATAGGGGCTAGGAGTTCTGAAGGTACAACCATGAACCCGATTCTCCAGCCAGTCATCGCATATGTTTTTGAAAAGGAATTTATTATGATTGCATTCCTGCATCTGCCCCAGAAACTCTCATGTTTTCTGTCATAAATTATGTGGTCATACACCTCATCAGATATTATTATCAAATTATGTTTATCCGCAATCTGGGAAATTTCATCTACATCTTTTCCAGGGATCACACCGCCAGTAGGATTTGAAGGAGAATTGATTATAATTGCCTTTGTTTTCTTGGTGAGCAAACTTGAGATTTCGTTTATATCTGGAATGAAATTATTTTCCTGGCTCAGAGTGTAGGGCACTGGTTTTGCACCACAGATGCGCACATCTGCCTCATAAAGCGGGAAGCCAGGGTCTGGGATAAGTACTTCGTCTCCTTCGTCAAAAAGTGCGAGGGCTGTTGCAAATAAACCTTCAGTTGCACCTTCTGTTATAATCACATTCTCTTGTTTTGTCGGAAAAAGAGGAGCATAACATGCAGCAATCTCTGCCCGTAATTCTGGAATACCACCAATCGGCCCATACTTATTGAAACCGCTTTTCACCGCAGTTTGTAATGCATTGAGCACACACTCCGGTGGTTGAAAATCTGGTTCTCCAAGCCCCAGATTTATGGAATTTGGGGGTGCACCTTCAAACATCTTTCTTATGCCAGAAATTTCTATGTTCAGAAATTTTTTTGAGTTCATGATTGTGGATAATGAAATTGGTTATTTAATCTTTGCATGGAGGGGGTAGCCTTAACTTGGGTTGATGAGGAACTTACCTCCATCGGAGTGTGGAAATCTTTATATTTTAGAAGTGTCTATACTCAAACGGTGAGCAAATGGCAATCGGATTCGTATTAATAAGTACGGCACCGGCAAAAGAACACGATGTGTACAACGAGCTACTGAAAGTGAAAGAGATCGTGGAACTGCACCCCCTGTTCGGGGAGTATGACCTCATAGCGAAAGTAGAGGCAGAGGACTTCAATGTGCTGGGACAGGTTGTGGTTGATAAAATCCGCTCGATCCCTGGTGTAATTGACACAAAGACCCTTACAGGAATAAAGTTCTGAGGACGCTGGTGAAACAATGATTATGGGTTGGCTGGAATATCTGACAATCTTTTTACTGACAATGGGGCTGATAATGCTCCTTGCAGGGATATTCACAGCCTATTTTGGAACAGGCAGAAGCAGGGTAATTGGTGTGATTCTTCTAGTGCTGGGAATTGTAGTTGGAATTGCAGGTGCACTCTACTACTATCGCACAAATCCCGGGCACCTGCTCGAACTTATCAAGGAGGCACTTTTACTCCTGCTCTCTGCAATTGGGGGTGCAGTGGTCGCAATCGTGGTGTTTCTTGCGGCTATAATGAAGGCGTAAATAAAACTCCCAGCAAATCTTTTTTGTTCAATTTTTCATATTTTGGTTATGAGAAGTTCATGCATTTTGGGTGAATGGTAAAAGGTGATGGTATGGTAGATGTATGCATTATTGCGGGAAGTATTTCAGATGCAGAAGTTATAAAAAAATCAGTTTCAATCTTAAAAGATTTCGGGATTTCCTATGAGGTGCATATTGCCTCAGCACACAAATCCCCTGAGTTTGTGGATGAGATTGTTAATAACTCAGATGCAAAGGTTTTTATAGCAATTGCAGGACTTTCTGCTGCACTTCCCGGGGTTGTCGCCTCAAAAACTACAAAGCCAGTTATTGGGGTCCCCTGCAGTGGAAAAATCTCTCTTGATGCTATTCTCTCAATTGTCCAGATGCCATCAGGCGTGCCAGTGGGTTGCGTGTCACTGGATGGCGGGGCAAATGCAGCACTTCTCGCAGCCAGAATTCTTTCAATAAGTGATGGAAAAATCAAAAACCGATTAATTGCATATCAGAAAAAACTGGTTGAGGAAATAAAAGCAGATGATAAAAAAATTGAAAAGGAACTCTAAATCATAGATTCTATGTCTACAGATCTCTCAACGGGTTTAAGAGGTTCAGTGGTTAGTGTATATCTTACATTTGTGCCTCTTAGCGCCCTGTGCAATCTCTCGGTAATTTCCAGAAATTCCCCATCGTTGTGATAATCAATCATAAAATCGTGATGCCCCTGAACTATCTGGAAACCCAGACTCGTCATTATCCTGATAATCTCCGCTGGTGATGCTCCTTCACTTGAGAATTCGAAGCGGACATATGTCCTTCGTGTTTCCGTGCCCTTAACATATATTTTGATCATAGTCCTCACTTGTGTTGTATATACTAGTAGGGATATATTAATATAACGGTGTGCGGAGGGTGCGGGGCAGTGGTGCATTGTAAAGGCTTGTAAAATCTCTCAATTCATTTTCAAAACATTTATATAACATTACAAAGATATAGCAGTTAGAATGGCGAGAACAATCCTATGTCCAAAATGTAATACAAAAAATGATGAAAAAGCAATAAAATGCAGGAAATGCGGGGAGGAATTTATACCCAAAACACTGGAATTTCTATTAAATGTACCTGGTGTAAGCACTTTTGTTGTGCAGAATTTACTGACTGCGGGATTTAAAACAGTTAGTGACCTGAAAAATGCAAGTGCCAGGGAACTGACAAAAGTTAGCGGTATCTCAAAACTTACCGCACAGAAAATCAAAGAGCAGATTCTGAAAATGGAACTTTCAGAAAAAGAGAGAAAAGAAGAGGAGCCAAAGGTTTCTCTTTATATTTGTTCAAATTGTGGTGCCCTGCTTTCCAGTAATGCTAGAACATGTCCACAGTGCGGTGCTCTTGTTGAACAGAATGAAGCGTCTGAAGTACCAGTTGAGAGAAAACCAGCACCAGAGGAGGAAAAAATTATTCAGGAAATGGAAAAACCAAAAGTAGAGCTTTATCTGTGTTCAAATTGCGGTGCTTTTGTTTCCAGTGATGCAGCAAGATGCCCCACCTGCGGTGCAATAATGGATGTGGGAGAGCAGGAGCATACCATGGAAACTCCTGGTAAACCTGAAAAATCAGTGGAAATTGTGGCACATCCAATTGAAGACGGTGCAATAATTGGCATCTGCAGTGCATGCGGTGCTTTTTTGTCCAAGAATGCACAGGTGTGTCCTGTGTGCGGTGCAGAGACAAAAGAAAAAATAGAAGTTGCCATAACCTCTACAGCCGAACCACAATCAAGCCAGAAAATAGAAACCCCGATAAATGTAGATTTTGCAATTTCCACACTAGAAACCGAGACAAAAATATTCCTGTGTGAAGTATGTGGTGCTTTTGTTTCGGAGGGCGCAGAGGTATGTCCCATTTGTAATTCTCCTACAACCCAGATGAAAAAGGAAATAATAAAAGTGGGTGGGGAAGAAAAAAATGCAAGTGAGGAAGTAATTAGTTTGCTTGAAAAAGAAATCATGTCTGCTGCAATGGAAGGGGGTGAGGGGGAACCTAAACCGAGGGAAGCTGTGATGGAGGTGCGTGAAGGAAAGGTTGAGGACACACCATCCCCCCAGGAAATTCTAGATTTTTCATTTGTTGAGGATGAATTGAGCAGGGAATTGCCATTACTGGCTGAACATATTGAAGAAGATAAAAAAACAGGGAATGAGGAACCTTGTATTGATGATGTTGTAAAAATGGAGCATCTGAGTGATGTGCAGTTAGCAGTGAGTGCTGAACTCGGGGATATACTGGTAGAGGATGTTGTGAAAAAGGAATTTACTGATGAGGAAGAGGATGTGGAAAAAGAGAGAGTGGAGCATCATTCCGACCCAATTGGAGAGGTTGAGAGTGAGTTGTGGGAGTATATGTTTGCTGTGGATGAAGAGGATGTGGAGGAGCAAGCGCATGTGGAAGAGGAAAAAGGGATACTTATCTGTCCAATATGCGGATACAAAAATTCCTCAAATGCAAAAACTTGTGAAATCTGTGGCTCTTTGATACTACCAGATGAAATGGAATCAGAAGGTGCACCAAAAAAGGTGAAAAAAATTCTGGTGGTGGAACCATCCACACAAGAATCAGGGGGAAAGTTTACAGAGGTAAAGTTTAAAAATGCGAAAGAACCAAAAACCGCAGCAAAACCCCAGACAGCATCAGGCACTGCGGTTGCTACCCTAACCAGAATCAAACCTGAGGTGCCAAAACCCGAGGAGAAAACCATCCTTGAGAAATATACCTACTTTATTCTTGTGCTTACCCTCGTAACAACTGGTATTGTGGTGGAATTGCTTTTCGGTTTTACAATGCTTGCAGTTGGGATCCTTGCGCTTGCATTTCTGTGCACTGGTGCGATTTTTACGCTTATAATCAAATGGCAGCATAAACAAAAAGTCCTTCAAACCAGAATTCATGTTTCTCCAAAACAAGGGTCTTCAAAGCCAACCGAAATTGCAATGTTTAACATGGGTTCCACATACCTGGCAACCGGGCGATATGAAGATGCAGTCAGGGCTTTCGAATCCGTGGTTGCTATGAACCCTGGGAATGAAATTGCATGGAACAATCTTGGGAGTGCGCTTTCAAAGCTTGAGCGGCACGAAGAGGCACTAAAATGCTATGAAAAGGCACTGGGCATAAATCCGAAATTTGAGATTGCATGGAACAACAAGGGAAATGCACTTGCGAGATTAGGCAGATTTGAAGAGGCAATCCAGTCATATGACCGTGCCATAGAAATAAAGAGGGATTACCACGATGCCTGGGTGAATAAAGGGTATGTGCTTGTAAAAATAGGGAAATATAATGAAGCAATTGAGTGTGCGAATACTGCAAATAAATTGCTTGGAGGAAATTATGCCTGAGCATCTGACAGAAGATGAAAGAGAAGCAATTCTATATGAGATTCGGAGATCCTTTGCAATTCTCAATGCTGAGATTCCTGAGAAGATAGAACTTCGGGGTTTCAAAGAAGTGCCTCTAAAAGAAATTGTTCTGGAGATAAGGGGAGGACAGATTAAACGCAGAGAGTACATTGCTGCCTTAATGGAGAGCATAAATGAAAAAATAAAAACACTGGAAGAGATGTTGTATGATGACATCTCCATAGAGGAGGCACTGGCACTGAAGGATGTGATTTTGGGGTTGAAAAGGGCGAGAGCAGAACTTGAAAGTGAACTTAATGGAAATGCAAACAAGGAACTGGAAGATGCAAAAAGGTTCTATGGTTTGATAAAAACATTGAGGGAAGAATGATGAGATCCACATGGAAGCATGCATCAGTTATCACAATCTGGGTTGCAATTGCAGTATATGCGGGGTTTATATTTCAGTTATCCTCTGCTCCAATCCAAGCACAGCCCCCACCTATTCAAGCCACATATCAGGCGATAAATGAAACCGTGAGGAATACAGTGATTTTGCCCACAGGACAGCCACCAAGATATACCCCAGATTACCTCCACCTCTTTCTCTACATTGTTTTTGGTATGCTTCTATATTTCGGTTTTATTGTACTCGGGGCAAAAGCCAGACATTTTGCGATTAATCTTGCATGGCTTTCAGGCACATTCTATGCCCTTACAGACGAGTATCACCAGAGTTTTGTCCCAGGAAGGACCTCGGACTGGAAGGATGCAGTTGCAGACGCAACAGGTGTTCTTGTTGGCATTTTCCTTGCGATTCTTTTCATCAATCTGGCTTTAAAAGTCAGAAAGAGGTTGGGATCCCCATGGGACGCATATCTGGGAGAAGTCTGAAGACGAATTCTGATTTTTGAAACACGAATGTTCCTTTGATAACAATTAAATATTTTGTTTCCATATACACAATCATGCCTGCATCCCGTTTCACACAGAAAGAAATGAGGGCGGTTGAATGTTTGTTACGCAAACCAGATATTGATGATCTTCACCTTTCAGAATATCTGGGAATTCAGGTGGAGGATGCAAGAAAATTGAGAGAAAAGTTGTTCTCAAGATTACTGAGATATGTGATTGTGCCGAACTATTCCGCACTTGGATATGAATTGATATTTGTGGTATATGGTTCAACATTGAGCGCAAGGAGATTGCCACCTGTCACAGGAGAGCCAGAATACATAAAATGTTACACACATTTTTATCTTTCAGACGATTGTTTTCTTGGAATTGGGTTTGCCAGAAATTACGGAATGTTAGTCAAACATTATGAAAAATTCTGTGGTGATATAGGTGTCTCCAGAGATGATGCAAAACTTCTGATTTTTCCTTCTGAACTTGTAACCTTTTTTAGATTTTTTGATTACAGTCAGGTGCTGGTGCAGGCTTCTCCTGGAGAGGCAAAATTCACACATTCCTTTACGCTTGGAAACTGGCTGGAGGCATGGAAGTGGAAAGAGGAAGGAGAAAAACTTGATGAGATTGAACAAAAAATTCTTTATGCAATTTTGCATCAACCCGCAATAAAATCAGAAAAACTTTGGAAGTTTGTAGGTGTGAATGAGAAAGTGGGGGAGAGAAAATTGATGCGTCTCAGAAAATCTGGGATGTATTTTCCAAGCGTGGTTCCTGACCTCAAAAACTTTGGTTATTCAGGGTTTTTGTTTTACCACCTGCAGAAAGCAAATGGACTTTTTCCGCTGAAGAATATAATTGAACAGATTGTCTGGAAGATACCAGTATATTTTGCAATCTGTGATGAAAAAAATGCATTTCTATTGAGTGCCTACAGAGAAGCGGATGATGTGGTTGAGAGGGATGTAATTCTCTCAGAGGTGTTTCAGCAGGAAGGCATCTCGATGACCAGAATAGATTCAGGGTATTTTTCCTATGATGATCTCCTACTAAGGTATGAAAATGGATATTCAGGTCTTCTGAATTTAAATACAATTTCTGGTGATATGCGTGAAAATATTAAACAGAAACAAAAAAGAGGGCAGTATAAAACTGATAGCGGAAACAGAAGATGATCTCTGGTACCTTTCGCAAATCATAGAAGAAAATGATTATGTGCAGGGGCTCACATTTAGGAGGGATGAAAATAGAAAGGATGTGTTGCGCGCTGAAAGTGCTGAAAAAAGGCCAGTGATCCTTGGAATACGGGTAAAAAATGTGGAATTTCAGGAGTTTGCCACAGTACTCAGAATAACAGGGATAATTGAGCATGGAGAGATAGGGCTTGGAAGTTATCATACAATTAATGTTGAGCCTGGAAAGGATATATTGCTCATCAAGCAGGAATGGAGTGAGGGAATGAAAAAGCTTCTTGAAGAGGCATTGAACGCAAAGCGGCTGGAAATTGTTTTTGTTGCAATAGATGATGGTTCTGCTGTGCTGGCAACCATAACAGGAGTGGGTGTGAAGGCTCTTGCGGAAATAAGTGCGCATATTTCTGGCAAGTTTTTTGATACAAAAAAAGAGAATGAGAAGGTTCAGTTTTATGAAGAGGTGAAGGAAACACTGTTAAGATATGTGGAGCCCAATACAGTGGTTGCAATTATTGGTCCTGGTTTCTGGAAGGAGGAGTTTCTGGAATATCTGAAAGCACATGCAAAAGAGATTGCTGAGAAATCCACCGTGTTTACTGCATCCAATTCTGGGGTTGCTGGAATTAATGAGGTGCTGAGGAAGGAACTCAATATTCGGGGTTTGAATGAGGCAAGGGTGAAAATTGAGACAGATTTTGTGGAAAGGTTTTTTATGGAGATTGCAAGAAATGGAAATGTTGCATATGGATTTTCAGAGGTTGCACGCGCTGTTGAACTCGGGGCTGCTGAGACCCTTCTCATAACCATAGATTTGATCAGGAAGCGTGAATTTGATAGTGTGCTTAAGAATGCTGCTGCAACGCGTTGCAGGATTGTGGCTATCAATACCCAGAGTGATGCAGGCAGGAGATTTGCATCAATAGGGGGCATTGGTGCACTCCTGAGGTACAAGATTTATGAGTGATTTTTTTTCATAATCTTTGCATATACCACATCACTTCGGGTTTTGTCCATAATTGCTCTTGCAATGTCCACCTTATGCCTGACTGGTGCAATTGCCGCAGGAAAGTCTAGAAGTTCTATCTCTCTGTAGATTTCTTCCATGATTTCCAGGATTTGATTTCCCTTCTCAAAATTTCCTATTTTCAGGTTATTGAGACAGTATCTCCTGAGTTCTCCAATCAAATCCCCGAGAGCAAGCAAATATGCTGTGGGTGTTATTCCCAATTCTCTGTGAGATGGAATATCTTCCTCCCTGACGATTGCAAGAAAAAGGTATGCTTCTGCATATTCCTGGTATGCATCTTCAAGCACAGGCAGAATTTTGTTTTTATCAATCTTTTCACAGAGTGTCCTCACATTCATCATTGCTTCCTTCAGTTTCTTGAAATCCTCACTTACATCCTTCTCTAGATGTACCTCATGAATTATTTTCCTGGATGTTCGGATAATCTCCCTCGCACTCTTGATCGCAATTTCCCTCACTGTCTCTATTTCCTCCAGTTCTGTTGCAGCCTGCTCAATTACCTCATGGAATTTTTCTCTATGCATGTTTTCATGACTGTGTAGGAGGTAATAAATCTATCCGTTCATCAAAATCTACTGGTTCTACTACTCCATCCACCTTTCCCTCATAATAGACCTCAATTTTGATGAAAGAATTTTCAAACAAAACTTATGTTCCCCTCCGAAAAATCTATATCCTAAAAGGTGTATTTATAGAAAATGAGATATAGATGGCAGAAAGGAGCGTTTGGCAGTGGAATCATAATCCTGATTTCTGCACTGACGGGAATGGCAATCATATTATTTGTGCTATTTCTGTTTCTTGTCTTAATTCTGGTAATGGAAATAACCGAACCCACACCAGCCAATGAGGTGAGCAGGATGGAAACTTTCAGATACATGCAATCCTACCATTACATGCTTTTTGAACCCCCGGAGGAAAGAAATCCCCCTACCCTGAAGGTGTTTGCTAGAAAGGGAAACAACATCTGGAACTTGTTCTTTGCTGGCAGAAACGCAAGGGGAGAGTACTGTCTTCACTATATAGGGCCCAAATTCATAAGTTTCGTGAATGCAACACCTCAAGAGATAAAAGAGGCACAAAGGGAAAAACCCAATTTTATCAAACTGAGAGAATACTCAAGAAGAACCAAACTCCCATGCCTAGTCATACCCAGGAACTTGATTGAAAAGGGCTCCCCTGTTGTACCTGCACCCGGAATTTTCAAGAACGCAGAATTTATAGACCTCAAAAAATACGCAAAAAACCTCTATTTCATTCCGTTTCTGCTAGAACCAGAAAGGGCATATGTGCTTGATGAATTTAAAAAAGAACTACCAGGAAAACATGATGTGATCCTTTTTACATGTACAAGGCCATGGATTGTAATTCTAGCTTTTGAACCGTGATACTAATCCAGTCCAAGTGTGCGCAATTTCTCCTCCGTGGGTACTCCCTTGCTGTCCCATTTTCTGATAGAATAGTATCTTGCCAGCATTTCATGGAGTGGAACCACATTTCCTTTTGAATTTCCATGAGAAAGGGGTTTTTTGAGCAGAGTTTCTGGAAGTGCGTCAATCCCCTTTCCTGCCCTCACATTCCATAATCTTTCTGCATTCCATATACGCTCACCAGTTTTCTGCAATTCCTCTGCAGAGTATTCTATTCCAGTAACTGCAGAAAGCAACCTTGCATAGTAGCCATCAGAAACCGCAAAATTTGTGAAAAGGCAAAGTACAAGGGAATCAAGCACAGCTCCTGTATGCTGTACCCTTATCAGAATATCTGGTTTATCACTGAAACTCAATCTGTTAAAAAACCTGGGAATTCCGAGAATTTCAGGTCCAATCATGTAACCTTTCAAATGGCAGCCTCCTCTATTTGCAGTAGCATATGCTAGCCCCATTCCGAAAGCACCTCTGGGATCATAGCCTGGGAGCTCTAGTCCTTTCACGCTGAAACTCTCCCCCCCGAATTTTCTACAAAATCTCTCAGAGCCTTCTGCAAGTTCATTTCCCACACCCTTTCTGTAAGCAATCTGGGTAATCATTGCAAGTGCACTCTTTTCATCTCCGAATTTTAGCCCGAATTCTGGGTATTTCTCATGCAAAGCCATTGCAGCCGCAATCGTTGAACCAGTTGTTATTGTATCCATTCCATACTCATTGCATAGTTTATTTGCCTTTATAATATATTCAATATCAAAAATTCCGCAATCTACTCCAAGCGCCCAGAGGCTTTCAAACTCTGGACCTTTAACGCCGCACTCTCTCGTCCCTGAAATTCTTCCACACCTTATCGGACACGCACCGCAAGCCTCTTCCCTCACAAAAAATTTTCTCAGCACTTCACCAGAAACCTTTTCTGCATTTGCATCACATCCCTCAGACCAGTGCCTCACTGGAAGCATTCCGTATTCATTAATCAGATTAACCAGTCCCGCAGTACCCAGATATGGAAGTGCCTTTGATGTTATAGGGTTTGCGTCAAGCCACTTCTTCATTTCAACTACAAAGGATTTCAATTTCTCTCTATCCTTTACATTCACATTTGCCCTGCCTCTACATATGATTGCCTTAAGATTTTTGGAGCCCATCACCGCACCCAGCCCTCCCCTGCCCATTGCATGATAGGATGATGCTTGAATATTTGCAAATTTCACAAGATTTTCACCAGCAGGGCCAATACAGAGAACCTGCCCTTTTTCATTCAGCGCCTCAAAAATTCTCTCTGTTGTAAGCCCCCATAGATTCGCCCCATCTTTCAGTTCTACATTTTCTCCCTCAATACAAAGTATCACTGGCTTATCTGCTTGCCCTTCAATGATGAGTGCATCCAGATTGCAGCGTTTCATCTGAATTCCAAAATTACCACCGCAGTTTGAATCAAAAAGGGTTTCCGTCAGGGGTGAGATAGAAGTGCATGTAAATCTGGAACTTGTAGGCACTCCAGTTGCAGTCAAAGGTCCTGTGCAAAAAATCAACTTATTTTCTGGTGAGAGTGGAGAAATTCCAGGCTTGAGTTCCTCTCTTCCCAGAGCGATACCTGTGCCTCTCCCACCTATAAATGCGTGCAATATTTTCTCTTCAAAATTTTCAAATTGCCAGTTTTTCTTGGTGAGATTTACCCTTAATAATCTGCCACACCATCCAAACATCAAAATAGCACCGGAAACAAAAGTATGAAGTAAAAGTTAAAAGAATTGGGAATAAAAAATCTGATTATTTTCCTTCTACAAGGTAATAACCTGCAGCTTTCTCGCGCACCTTGCGCTTTGCATAGCCTTTATTCTGGAGTTCCTGGAGTGCATTGAGCACCATGTTTTTGGGCATTTTTGCTGCCTGGGTTATTCTCTCGGCTGTTGCCATTTTTGCTTCACCCACTATTCCAAGCTCTTTCATCACTTCGTACACTTTTTCTGCATTTGGGGAAAGACCTTCAGGACACATTTTTTCACCTTTGTGCGTTTTTTCAAGTTATTGGATATCAGAGGAGTATATAAAAATTCCTCAAATATCCCCTTTGCACACAAGCAAATATATGCCATCAACAGGATGCACCGCTTTTAATTCCGATAGGTTTATTTACCATTAACAGAATAACTACAGGTGCTCTGGAAAAGGATTAACGCTGAATTGATAGCACGAAAGGAGTGGTTGAATAGCACTGCCTTTCTGTTCCAGGTATTGATTCTTCTTTCCCTGCTTGCATACTATCTCTTTCAGAGTTTTTTTGAGAAACTATTTTACAGTTATTCTATAATCATGCTCATTCTCTCCATTATTGCAGTTGTTCTCACACTCATTGCAATTGTAAGAAATACTTCAATCAAGGATTTTTCTGCACCTGGAAATATGGTCTCCTTTGCTGGACTCTTTCTCCTGCTTATGGAAGCAATATATCACAGTACAGGCGTAGATGTTCTTTTATTTCCTCACAATGTCATCTTTATCGCAGGGATTACCCTCCTCCTTGGTGGCGCCTATTACCAGATAAAAATGAATGAATTTGAGAGAAAGCACGGAGGCTCAATGATGCTCTGGATAACAGGTAATGTGCTTCTCCTCTTTGCAGTTTCCAAGCATTGCTATGAAAGCACCGCATTTTCTATCAGAGATAGTGTTGTCCTGCTAGGGGGTGCAATTGTTTCCCTTACTGGTGTGTTGCAACACATACTTCTCACCACATATGGAAGAGAACTTGAGAGTGCGATGGTTCTCGGAGATGCAAAGTATATTGCGGGAAAATTTGACGAGGCAATGGAACACTACGAAAACGGGCTCAGGGTTGACCCGAAGAACGAGTATCTTATTGTACGAAAAGGACTTACACTTCTGAGGATGGGGTTGAACGAAAATGCATTTTCTGTGTTTTCCAAGGCAGTAGAACTGCATCCTGAGAGTATAGGGATCCTGATGGGTGCAGGAATTGCAGCCTCAAAACTTGGTAAATATAGAATTTCGCTGGAGTATCTGAAAAGGGCTGAAAAAATCAAGAAGACACCAGAACTTTACAACAATATGGGAAATGTGCTTTTCAGCATTGGAGATATTGAAGGAGCAATGAAGGCATATGAAAAATCTATTGAACTTGACAGAAATTATGAAAGTGCATACCTGAATGCAGCCAGGGTACTCACGAGGGTAAAACAGTATGATAAAGCCATTTCAATGGTCAGAAGGTTGCTGGAAATTAATCCAGAATCTGCAGAAGCATACTATCAGATGGGAAAGATTTACATGGAAACTGGAGATTATGAGAAGAGCATAGAAACAATGGACATTGCAATCATGTTAAAACCAGGTTTCAGTGATGCATGGATTAGTCGGGGTGCAATAATGGAGCGTGCAAAACATGGAATCTCAGAGATAGGGGCAGTGCCTCTTCCACACACCACAAGAAAAGCCACTCTTCTCAATCTCCTCCGCCTCAGAATATTTTCCACACTTGAAGAGTATCAGAAGATTGCATCTGCACTTACTCTTGAGCAAGAACCCACTATGGAGAGCCGCAAAACTCTCACAGCAATTCTGGAAAGTGCACATCAGGCATTTGTGAAAAAGGAGTATGCACATGCAATGAGAGAAGCAAAAGAGGTTCTGGCAAAGGAACCCGATAACCTTGATGCCCTCATTATCTTTGCAAATTCTGCTGAGGCAACCGGGAATTATAGTGAGGCTTATGGCGCTTACAGAAGGGTTGCAGAAATCTGTGGAAAACCAGAAGCTTACATTAAAGCTGGAATTTCTGCGGCAATGGGAGGATTGTGGCTTGAAGCAATTGATATGCTGGACACCCTGCTGGAAAATGACCGCGAAAATGAAGAGGCATGGGTTCTCAAGGGGCTTCTCCTTTATTTCATGGATGCCACATTACCAAGCATTGAATGTTTTGAGTATGCACTTGCATTTCATCCAGAGAATAAGGATGCATTGTATGGAAAGGGACTTGCATTGATGAAGCTCGGGCTGGACAATGAGGCTGCAATGTGTTTTGCACAGGCAAGAGCACTTTCGCTCCATTTTTCTGAGATAGTTTCAATCCTTCCAAAGACACAGAAAACACTCAAGGATTATGTACGCCTCGCTACCGAATTTGCCACCCAGAAAAAGTTTGATGAGGCGACCAGGATTCTGAATTTTGTTATGAAAATGAAGCCAGATGATGAGAATATCTGCTATTTTGCAGCAATAGTGTATGCATCAATGAAGAAATATGCAAAGGCAGAGGAAATTCTAAGAAAGGCAGTTTCAAGAGAACCCGAAAACCAGGATTTTGTGCTAGCTCTTTCCGAGGTTTTGAGAAAATCGGGAAAGCCAGGTGAGGCGGTGAGAGTGCTTGAGGACTGCATGAAAACAGTACATGAAAACGCAGAACTCTATGCGGAGTATGCACTGGCACTCAAGGATGCAGGGGAGATTGAAAAAGCAGGAAATATAATCAGGAAGGCAGTGGAACTGGAACCTGAGAATGAAAGGGTTAAGCATGCTGAGAGAAGGATAAGGGTAGCAAAGGAATAATTTTTCACAACTTCTGATTTTCCATCACAGTTTCAAATATTGTGCAGGTCAGAGTTCTTGCCACTCCAGGAATTGTGCGAATTCTGTCAATTATCAACCTCCCAATTTCCTCAATTGAGGATGCACGCACTTTAATCATAATATCCCATTCTCCAGAAATTAGATGTACCTCATGAACCCCTGGGATTTTTGCAATTTTCTCTGCAACCTCTCTCTGAGAGTAACCAGTACCCGGCATGAATGAGGCAAGCACAAATGCACATGCACCCAAACCAGTTATTTTGTAATCTGGTATCACTGTAAATCTTTTGATAATACCTTTTTCTTGCATACGCTCAATCCTTTCCTGCACCGTAGTCCTTGGCATCCCAAGTTTTTTTGCAATTTCAGTCACCTTCAATGATGCATCTTTTATCAGTTCTATCAGAATTTTTCTGTCAGTTTCGTCAAATTTTATTTGGTGTTGCATGTTTGTCATAATGACTTAAAATATATATACTTATCTACATAAAGCCGTAAAATTGCCAAAAAATAAAGCAAAACGCTTATAACCATCTGCGTGATATAAAAAATGGTGGAAAAATGGCGCTGAGAACAATTGAAGAGATTGTGGAAAGAGCACACATATGTGATGTGCTGGAAATACAGACAGAAGTAATACATGCAATGTGTGAATATTTCAAAGCTCGGGGGTTCAAATGGATGCTACCAGTAATGCTGAGTTTTGTTACGGACCCGCTCTGGCCTGAACCTGCTGGGAACCATATCATGGCACCAGAGATTGAGGTTTATGGAAAGAAAATGAAACTCATGCACAGCATGATTCTGCATAAACAGATTGCAGTTTCAATGGGACTGGAACGCATATTCATTCTCTCTCCCAACATTCGAATTGAAAAGCCAGAAAGGGATGACGGAAATCATGCCTATGAGTTTACCCAGCTTGATTTTGAAATTGCACATGCAAGAATGCAGGATGTGATGGGGATTGTTGAGGAATGTGTATGTCATACAATTGAAAGGGTAAGAGAACTGGAGTGCTTGAAAAATTTTTGCAGGGAATTACCAAGATTTCACACACCTTTCAGAATTTACACATATGAGGAAGTGCTGCGGGAGTATGGAGGTGACAGGGAGTTGAGCAAGGCAATGATTGAGCCAGTATGGATAACAGACATTTCAAGAGAATTTTATGACCGCAGTGATGAGAGCATGCCTGGACATACACTGAACTATGACCTTATTCTGCCAGAGGGCTATGGGGAGGTGCTTTCGGGGGGTGAAAGAGAGTATGAATATGAAAAGATAGTGATCAAACTGGAGAATGCAGGACTTTCTGTTAATTCATTCTGGCCTTACCTTGAGATTGCAAAAAGGGGGATGCTGAAGCCATCTGCAGGTGGAGGAATTGGTGTGGAACGATTTGTAAAATATATTACAGGAATGCGCCATATAGAGGATGTTCAGGTGTTTCCAAGGGTCCCTGGTGTGCCTTCAATAGTTTAGGGTCTCGCTGGGGGATGTAGAATTACTCAAGATTGTTGCTTTCATTCCATCTAAAATTCTACCACGCTGTCATTCCAATTCAAGTTGCCTGTCTTGCTCATGGGAGGAGTTATAGAGTGGAAAATAAATTTTCTACATCCCCCAACCCATCAAAAAATTTATTAATGTGTAAGCCAATGGACTTCTGATGAAAAGATGTCCTGTTTGTGGGTTTGATTTAGAGGATAATGCAATGTCCTGCCAGCAATGCAAATATGTTTTTCCAAAGACGGTGCATGAGAAACTGGTAGAAATATTTGAAGAGATAGAGGAAAATGAGGAAAAGAAAGAAGAGGAAAAAGAAGAAAAGAAAGAACCAGAGGTAAAGGAGCAGATGGAAAGCAGAGAAAGCAATGGCATAGCAGTGAAAATTCCACCTGTTTCCGAAATCCATGGGTGGAGGGAAGGCAGAATAAACGGATGCAATGCTACATACAAACCCTCAAAAACCCCACACGAAATTAAAAAGCGAAATTATAAGAAGTTTGTGGTGCCTGTAATTGTTTTAGTAATGGTTTCTGTCTCACTTACCACACTTTTATCAATTCCAAAGGAAAAGATTGTGCTTGATGGTAATCTATCGGATTGGGAGAGCGGAAAACAGAATGCATTTGTTGGTGGAATCCTTCCTGCACAGATTGACATAGTAAAAGGAGGATTAGATACAGACGGAAAATGGTGTTACTTTTTTGTGGAGGTTAGGGGGGAGATTTTTGCAGGGGATGCAAGAGCAGGAAACACTGGCTACATGGACATCCTTCATATTTTTGTGGATGCGGATAGAAACTCAGAAACGGGGTATTCAATTAGGGGGCTGGGAGCAGATTATGTGCTGAACATTGGCGGCCAAAATGGCCATATTCTTGTCTCTGAACTCTACAAATTTGATACAGCAAGGGAAAGGTTTGACTGGGAAGGTAAGGTCAGTTATGGAAGCATAGAATGCGTGAATTCCGAGAATACCGTGGAAATCCGTGTCCAGAAAAAACTGTTTAATAGCGAAAATGTGGCTGTGCTTTACCACATGTTTTCTTATGATGGTGCAGAAGACTTTGCAGACTATGTGGTAACTAGTGATGGAAAGGTGCTGATAGCAGAGGTAAGTTACATTGGTGAAGAAATTGTGAGCGGAACTGTGCCCTGGTTGAAGTTAGAAATGAATGCCCCTATAGAAAATGTTATTGTTGAGGCTATCGTGGTGAGTGAGCGTGGAACAAACCTACCAGTAGATATTGGCTACCATGTGAATGGCGGTGCGGTGCAGACAGAAAGATTCAGATACAGCAAGGAGATAAAGATAGGGGAAACCGTGGGAAGGAACAAAATAGAGATAGTGTTCTATCTGAATGTGAGCAGTTTGCCAGATGAAACCGCTGTAGGAATTGGCATAAATGGGAAGGATGGAATAAAGACAGAAGGTTTTGTTAATTATGTAGAGCATCAGGATGCAGGAAAGGCAAGGGTTGCTTATGTGCGGAGTGCACCTGGAAAAGTGAGGATTGATGGGGCGTTCAGTGACTGGAGGAACAAAAGCCTTAGTGATGATGGCACAGATGGTTGTGCACCCCAGTATGACATAAGAAAATTCGGTGCATTGAGGGAGGAAAATGTGCTTAATCTTTATGTTTCAGTTACCGATAGGTTGCTTGCGGGAATTGATGTGCCTTTTACTGGCCCTGCAAAGATCTCGGAATCCTCGGGAGGGGCACTCAATCCACCTGAGCCAGTTAACTCTACAGATTTTGTGAGAATTTATATTCAGAAAGGTTTGCCAATAGTTGGCTATAAAATCTGTGAGATTATTGCAAATTACATGGTTGAAATAAAGGGAAAGAATGGAATAATTATTAGCAAGGGAATTTATTCCTATAATCCTGGAAATCCCATAGAGCCCTGGGCATATTTGGATGACCCTCCTTGTGAAATAGATAACTATCAGATGGAGATCCAGATAAAGATGGAGGAACCTTCTTCTATTGTAGTAGAAACAACGAACTGGAAAGGAATACGGGATTTGGCAGCAAATAAATCAATCAGGGAAGTATTAGGAGTATTGCCAGTAGAGGCAAATGTGGAACAAGATGCCCTCCTCCCTGCAAAAACTTTCCAATCAGTTGAGAGTATAAAGACAGAGTTTGAAATTCTAGACTTGCCTTTTAGCAATGACGCCCCCTTGTACTCTCCTAAATTAAATGGGAGTTTTCCATCTGTAGCAGTTGCTGCTAATGGAAGCATATATGTGGCATATCAGCAAAACAATTCAGACACTTCGCATGGAGTATTTGTCAGAAAAGGAATTGAAGGAAATACAAGTACATGGCCTATTCAGTATAGCAAGAATGGTACAACTACAGATGTGCGAAATCCTTCAATCTGTATAGATCCTGTGACACAGAATATATATGTTGCATATGAAAATGCCACATTCTCTTTTCTAAAATATACATACTCATCTTCTACATGGGCAGAATATTATTCTCCATCATGGGATGCATCTGCATGGAAAAATCCCTCCATAGCTGCATACAATGATGTTGTGTACATCTTCTATGAGAATGAAAGCACCACATATTCTGGCAAGTATGATATTGGGTTTGTGAACTCCACGAATGGAGGAGAAAGCTGGAGGGGTTATTATTGGTTTGATGCCCCCACTACTGATGAGAGAAATCCAAGTGCAAGCATCACCGCTGCACATGTATATATCGCCTTTCAGAATGAAACAGGTGGGAATTATAATATATCATGGTATTACAACACAACTTCCGTCTGGACAGGTTGGTACACGATAGGAACAGAAAATGAGGAGTATCCCAGTATTTCTGTGAGCGGAAGCTATGGTTATGTGGTTTTCCAGGATGAGTACTCTGTCACAGACCATGACATTGGCTGTTTCTATAGCACAGATGGTTTTGCAACTGTTTCCTTTAAGTGGATTGGCTATACCACTAATGATGAGCTTTTCCCATCTGTTTCTGCAGCAGGAAGTTTTGCAAATGTAGCATACATCAATGTAAGTGGAACAACTGCCAAAGTTTCTTACTCTAACACAACAGACAATGGACAGACATGGTGCCCGCCAATGATTGCAAGTGATAGTGATGGAACTGTGCGCGTGTATCCCGGCTGTCTTGCAGTCACAAATAAAACTTCTGGCTGCACTGTGTGGACAGAAAACAGCAGCACAGCGAACTCCCTCACATCCATTTATCATGCAGAAATCAATGAAAAACAGGGCATACTGGAAATTCTACCCCTGCTCCTGCTTGCACCCTTGATTTTTGTCAGAAGGAAGAAAAGGCGTTTCAGAGTATAAGTTTGTTCGGAAATTTAGAACCCAATTACAAAACCCTTAAATATACGGATAACTATTAAAACAGCGGTGAAATAAATGAAAGCAAGAAGTGGACACATTCTCTTGAAGAAAAAAATGGACTGGTATGAACTCCAGGATATTTACACAGAGGTGTTCACCACATTTCTCAAAGAAACGAAACAGTGGAATGAAAATGAACCTGAAGTAAATGATTTGTTGCTCTATATGAATATTCTTGATATTCAGAAAAACAAGAAGCCTGAGGGATACAACCGACCTGGGTTTATGAGGTTGTTTTTCCCAATAAGGGACGATGGAAAAATAGAATTCTGCATTTACAGAAACTCCAAGTGTACGGAGGTTGTGAGCATTACCGAGGACATTTCAAAAATCCTGGAAAAAAATGGAATTGAACATGAAATTGTTTATGACAAGATGCTTCTGCATGCAAATAAAAAGAAGTAATTTTTTATTGCTTTAACCCTTGCAAATCTCTCTCTTTTCTGTGTGTTTTATATGGGGCCGTCCAGATTTGAACTGGAGTCTCTAGCACCCCAAGCTAGAAGGATAGTCCAAGCTACCCCACGGCCCCGTCATAGCCATGAAATAACAGGAAATATAAAAAAGATTTTGTTTACAATCTGGAACCTCCCTACATCGCAAATTTATCACATGGATTGCGCCTGGTTAGCATGCAAGCGCTTCTTCCTCAATGAAATCCAGATTACAGTAATCAGCAGAAATCCCAGAATACCCGTGTTTTCGTTTACTGGCTGTGTCACAGTGATTGTGAAATTATTTACATTGTTTGCTTCATCGATCTCCCCTATGCGATTCCCTGGGTCTGCATAAACTGAGAGGTTGTGCATTCCATAGGTTCCAAACCAGTAAAATGTAACCTCCATGGTGCTTCCCTGGGGGATTGATGGAATTGTAATCTCACTCATCTTAACACCATCTACAATTAAGTACACAAGCACATCTTCTGCATCACTAATACCAGAATTCTGGATCTGTGCGGTAATTGTTATATTATCTCCCTCTACAGGATTTTGCGGGTTAAAATTCACACGCTCCACTATAAGATCTGGGTATGCTAAATTGATTTCCGCTACATTGTTGTTTTCATTAGATTCAGGTACCTTGTTTCTTTCATCAAGCACAACCCTTATTTTAGAAGGACTACTTGAAAAATAGATGCTAAAACTCAAGTTCTTGGATTCACTGACATTTAGAAAATTAACCATTTTTGTAGAGAGAAGCACATCATCCGCATAAACATTCACCCGAATTTTTGATGCCCAGTAATTACCAGAATTTCTTACTGTTATGTTCACAGTGGAGTTTTTCTGTGCAGGAGGATAAGGCGGAATTACATCTGCAGAGGTGATTACAAGATCAGGGTTGTATGGCTGGTGATGGAACGCATAGTATATCTGCTCCACATCAAATGTGAGATTTGCATTTGTAGAGTTGCGCATTGTATCAAAAAACACTCTGTCATCGCATGTGAATACAGGGTCAAGATTGTATGGAGTAATGCCATCTGGAAATTTTGACGAAAGCCAGGCATCAAATTCCTGGTCAGTCATGTTCTGAACAGTAGCATTATTCATGTGTTCCTTGAGAAAAGTTTTGTTAAGTTTTGCTGCCTCTGTAAGCCAGTATGATATCTCTGCAAAAGTTTCATTGCCCAGAGGTACACTTGTGTTTGTGATGTCTATCGCTTTCTGAACCCCACAAGGGCCTGTGATTACCTCAAAGTCACCGGGCTTAAGTATGCTCATATATTCTACATCCCCATATACTGCCTCTCCATTGATAAGCACAATCTTCACATCTTTTTCCGTAGAGTTCAGAAGAGATATATATGGATCATTGTCCAATTTACCAAAAACTGAGATATCAGCGTAAAGTCCTGCTGCAATGTGCCCAACAAAATTGTCCCAACCAATTGAAATTGCAGGGGCTCTTGTTACCATCTGCACAATATCCTTCGGTGTAAATATCCCATGCCAGTACTCATCTGCATACTCATACAGGTACTTCATCTCAAGAAGAATATTTTTGCCACCACTTGGTGACCAGTCTGTAGTTAATGCAATATTCACACCACACTGTTTTGCAAGAGATACATTTGTGGTTGTGCCATACAGAAGGAGATTTGAAATCGGGGAATGATAAATCCATGCACCCACTGCAGCCATCTCCGTGAAATTCTGTGCAGAGAGTGGAATTCCATGAACTATTCTGGTGGCATATGTAAGAAGCCCGATGGATTTCAGGTATGCAAATTCATTGAGTGAAGAGTTGTCCACTCCCTCCGCAAGGTGAACAATCCAGGCATCAATTGTATGGTTTTCCATTGCACTCCTGAGGGAATCTATTTCGCTCTGGCTGATTGAAGTGATGCTTGTTACACGGGTTCTCACCCTGTCCTGCCCAAAATTGTAGTGTTCTACATTTCTAGCCAGAATTTTTGTGATTGAGTTAAGATTATCACTCCCTTCAACGCTAGTAGCACCACCGGCAATGTGCTTTATCTCTGCCCACTTTGAGACCTCACTAACCATGTTAAGGTAAGATGTGCCGGTAAGCAAATTCTTCGGATTTGTAATATTTGGTTTGTACAAAGGGTGATTCTGCCACTGGTACCTATTTGAAAATTTACCAGGTACATTCCATAATGGCATGAAATTATATGAGAGATGGTCATGCACATTCATCAACCCAGGAAAAATATATCCTCCAGTGTATATCTCAAGCGCACCAGTGTATTCTGGTGGAGCGGTGTTATTTGCACCTACATACACAATTTTTGAGGCATTTACTATCACAATCCCGTCATCAATTAAAGTAAAATTGTCATCCATAGTGACTACTGTACCATGCAAAATCAAACCTAGCGAAAGGTTCCCTTTCACAGTATTTTTCTCAGTAGTTTCTGGATATTTACTAGATACAAGCCCAACAGAGAAGCCGAGCACCATCCACAAACACAGAGCGAAGGTAAATATGATGTGTCCTTTTTTCATGATTATCCCAGATATAACATATGGAAATAACAGTATATAATACTTTTTGTGTAGGGGTGATGTAGAGATTTTGGTAGGTACTACAAGAATTTTTCCGGAAAATTTTAAGATAACCTATACATTTTTCAACTCCCCCAAGCAAGCGATAAAATTATATTATAAAACTGTATCAACCACCTCGTGATTTCCATGTCAGAAGAAAAATCCGTACATGAAACTCCAAATGCTGCAAGGGAACACAGATTCAAAGATGGAGATTTCATACTATTGAATATGGACATATTCACCTACTCCCCCGAAGGCAAAGAACACCTTGCGATAACTACATCAAAAGAACTTGCTGAGCGAGAAAAGATATACAACCCAGAGTTAGAATATAAACCTGAGATTGTGTGTTTTGGGAGGACAAAACTTCTCCCCAAATTGGAAGAAATTCTCAGGGATGCAGAAACTGGCAAGAATTATGAGGTAATTCTGGAACCGAATGATGCCTATGGCGAGAGAAAACCAGATGCCATAAGAACATTTCCCCTGAACCAGATTCTAAATCTCCCAGAATTTCGGGAGGGCAAGGAAACGCTTGAAGTAGGAAAGACAATCAAAATCAGAGATGAAAATGGGATCCAGAGAGAAGGAAAAGTGGTTACAATCACTGCTGGTAGAGTGCGAATTGATTTCAATCACCCATATGCAGGAAAAAAGATGAAATTCAATTTTAGAGTTGAAAAAGTGCTTCACACCGAAACCGAAAAAATTCTCGCCCTAATAGATATGATTTATGGAAAATCAGAAAACTTTGTGGTTGAAATTCATGGGGTGGATACAAAAATCAAGGTTCCAGAACGTGCGATGCTGGATTTCAACTGGGTGACCGCAAAAGTTAGGTTAATCCAGGAAATTAAACAGAGATTCAAAACAAAGAAGGTGATTTTTATTGAAGAGTATGTGTTAAGAAAAGAAGAAAATGAGAATATGGAAAAAGAAAAGCCAGAGGAGAAAAACACGGAAACCACAGAAAACATTTCCAAAGAAAACACCAAATAAAAGATAGACAAAGAGTTTTCATAATATTCGTTTTTCAAATTTTTATTTTCACAACCAAAAACTTAATTAAACCCTTTGGTATAAGAGTAACTCATGAGGAGAAAGGAACTACTTACAAGCAAAGAAAAATTTGCTCTGTATTATCTAGTGAAATATCCGATCTCACCAGATCGTGAACTTGCAGAAAGAACAAAACTGAAACTCTCGACTGTGACTGCAATAAGACGGCGACTGCGAGCGATGGGATTATACAGAGGGATAAATATTGGCCTCCTGACCAACCTGGGTGCAGAACTGCTGACCGTCAGTTATGGCACACTGGACCGCCTGGTAAAAGGTGTAGATGAAAGCTTTTACAAAGGGATAGGTGCTAACACTTTTTACATGTGCACTGATGGGTTGCATGAACTGGCAATAGGGTATGAAAGGAACTACACGACTGCTAGGAAGAACATAGACATCTTCACAAATGAAGCAAAGGCAAAAGGGCTCTCGCTTAACAACTGGAATACGCTCTTTTTCCCTGCAGAAACTACTTACATATTCCGCCTCTTTGACTACTCTCCCATAGTGAGAACCCTGTATGATGTGGACATAAGTGCCGCCGAAAGAAAAATCAAGCCATTTAAGCTGTATTCTCCAAGAGAAAAACCTGAGCTCACAAAGAAGGAGAAGATAGGTTTTGCTGGATTCCTTGCCGTCCCAGAAGGCACAGATGTGGAGGTATCTAACAAGTCAGGACTTTCCAGACAGGCAGTGGCATCTATGAGACGGAGATTCACCGGGAGTATACTACTCCCGATCAGAGATATTGCACTTGATAAATTAGGACTGGAACTCCTTGTACTTACCCACGACAGATTTAACCTCGGAATGGACATTGAGAAAAAGATTGAGACAATTGCTGACTCCATATCGGATTTCCCAGCATTCTTTGCAGTTGCAAATAATTCTGATGCAATTTATCTTTCAGCCCACAGAAGTTACAGTGATTACATAGAGGCACACAAGAAGCGGGTTGCAACGATTGTTAAATCCAGCTCAAAGATGATAGACAGTACAACCACGGTACTCTACTCTCTCAGACATCTCTCAATGGTAAAGGACTTTGCATTCCTAGAAATAGCAGGAGCAATGCTGGGACTTCCAAAACTTTAAACCTATTTTTGGTCGCTTTTTCCCTTTTTTTCACTCTCTTCTTTTAACATTTCCACTTCTACATGGACACCTTCAGACTTTACTACCTTCACCTTTGCCCCTGCAGGAATTCTGTATGGGGCGGTGGCACTCCATGTGTCATGGTTAATCTTCACCTTTCCTTTCAAAGAGTTGGGAATAACATCCACAGTGACTATTCCTGTTTTTCCAACAAGTGAACTTCCTGTGGTGGTAGTGGGCAATTCGGGCTTACCCAAACTCCTGTAGAAATAAAGTGTGATTATTGTTGTAGGAATCGCAGTACAGAGCACAATTAAAGGTGCCCAGATTGTTGTGAACATTTCAGGCCAGATGATTCCAATTCCTCCGAGGACTATCAACACCACACCTGGAACTATAAGGAAACCACCTGGCAGCATTGTTTCTGCAAGCACAAGCCCTATTCCAGAAAAAAGCAATATCCAACCAATTAGATCCAGTCCAATGGTCACTTCTGCGCTCATGCTTTATACTAATGCATTCCTTTATTTTAATGTTTTTACGGAAGTACAAACCCCTTTTTCCCAGCCAGTAATTTTCAAAGTATTGGCACAAACTCCACATCGTCCACATATTCTCTTGGAATTCTGCGCACCCAGTATGTGCCAGTTCTTCGCTTTATTCCAGTTATGAATGTGAGCCCATTTCGTTCACTCAATCGCACATGAGATTTGCAGATTGCAGAAGCCGGAATGTTGAGCTTCCCGTTCAATTTTGTGCACAGAAACAAAATGTCCTGCTTTTCCCTTGCATGCTCCACCAGAACCATCAGCACTTCCATCAACTCCTCCCGTCTGTATATGGATTCCTGTGTGTCCAGCCCCACCGCAAGCAGGAAAGGTTTTTTTGAATTTTTCAGCAATTCGTTATAATTATCTACCCAGATTTGATAGTCTTCCATGCTGTTCTTGGAGGGTAATCTCACAATATGTTTTTCTGAAGAAATCTCATGAGCTTTGAGAAAAATTCGCAGGTGCTCTATATTTTCGCCTGCAAGTTTGATAACTGGTGCAAGATGTTTCAATGTCATGGAAACAGGAGGTATGAGCATCACCCCATGCCCCTGATGCAGAAAATTTGAAACTGGAGACAAAATAAACGGGTTCACACTTTCCTCAGGAACTGTGGGCTCTCCTTCAATAAAAACTATTTCTCCAGGCATTATCTCTTCAAAAAATCCATCTAGGGCATTCATGCCTGTTGAGTAATGTCCTACTGTATGCTTTACAGGTGTCCACCGATGCATTTTCTCCTTTCGCTTGCTTTCTCCCAGCACATAGAATCTTCCATCCAGTAATGTAAACAGGTAGTAAGGTTTTTCAATTTTAACTCCTCGCATTTTCTTTATGCCCATTTCTCGAATGTAGCCCATGCCAAATCTTTCCATGCTGAGTGAAATTATTCCATCCACCAAATAGTCCACTGGTGTTGGACCCTCACTTTCCACAATTATAATCAGGCGCACATCTGTTTGCTCCACAAGGTCCTTCTGCAGCACCTCCACAAGTTTCAGATACGGAACTCTGTATTTCTCACCCAGTCCATCTATGCTGTCAATCACGACCATGCACCTGTGCGGAAGCATGGACTGAATTCTATCATAGAGATTCTCAATCTCGGGTACCTCAACCTCCTGGCTTAATCTGAGAAGATTTGTTCTGTACTCAACTCCCTTTTTTTCCACATTTCCCAGTGTGTTCAGAATTTCTCTTGCTTTCACCACCTTCCTATCAGGTAAATCCCTCTTTTCTGGCACAATCTCCCTCAAAAAGTCCTTTGTGGTGTCAATTAATCTATCTCTCCACTCTTTTTCCTTCAACCATTTGAACTGGGAAAATAGTGCGTCGTCAGAAATTCTGGTTGAGATGTAAAAACTGTGGTCAACATCAATCAGTTCTTCAATTGCCTGCAGTGCCAAAGTGGTTTTTCCACTGCCTGGAGACCCTTTGATAAGCAAAGACCTGCCAGCACCCTGTCGGAAAAATTCCCATACTTCTTTCGGTAAACTCGCCCGCATCTTTTCACATCCCGTGTACCCTGAGATTTTCATAATATTTAAACTCACCTTGTTTTTTAGATGGCTCTTTCCCTGCAATCTCTTCATTGGAACTCCAAAAACAGGCACAGAAGCGAAAGATTATAAATATGATTGTAATATAGGGATAGTAAGGGGTGTCCAAATGGCTAAACAGATATCTATCCCTGAAGAAATCGTAGAATTCTTCCAGAAGCCTGGTGGCAGATCTCTGATGGTAAAAGGTGGTGCAGGTACAGGTAAGACCACATTTGCCCTTCAACTGCTTGAGGAACTGGCAGAACCGGATAAATCATTCTATCTCTCTACCAGAGTGTCAGATGAGGCTCTCTATAATCAGTTTCCCTGGCTTAAAGAGAAGGAAATGCGAGGACGCATTATTGATTCCTCAAGAATCTTACTTGAAGCACTATACAAGCCCTCGGAGGAAGAAGAACAGAAAGTACCACCTGAGGAAGAGCAGAGGCTAGAAACTGCAAAAGAATTTTTGAAAGCAATATCCCAGGAAAGAGGGCCTCCCACAAAGGTGGACAGAACAAGATTAACTGTGTTACTGGAACAGAACAGAATGCCTGAGATAGAAAGAATTTACACAAGAATTGAACATGTTCTTCCAGATAAGGCAACGCTCGTGATAGATAGCGTTGAAGGTATTACTCACAAATATGGAATAGAAATGGAAGAATTTGTAATGACTATCCAGAAGGATCTTGTAGAAAATTCAAACACCAATGTGGTTTTTGTTTTGGAAAAACCTGAGGCTGGAGGGCTAGAATATCTTGTTGATGGCTTGATCACACTCAGCCGCGGGGAAATTGAAAGGAAAAGGGTAAGACATGTGACACTTGAAAAATTGAGGGCAACAGAAATTAAACAGCCATATTATCTGCTCACTCTCAGAAATGGAAGATTCACAAGTTTCACACCATATTACCCACCTGTGAGCCAGAAAGAATGGAATATCCAGTATGACAAAGAAAATTACTACAGCACAGGGATACCTGATATGGACAGGATTCTGAATGGCGGCTTTAGAAAGGGCTCATACAATGTGTTTGAAATTGCTGACAATGTGGGCAGTGAGGAATACAACTCTGTGCTCATTCCTGTGATGCTCAACTTTCTGAAGCAGGAAAGAGGTATTATCGCAGTGCTCCCTGGTGGTGAGCACCCAGAAAGTTTCAAGAAGGAACTTACAAGGTACATCTCTGAGGAACTGTTTAACAAGTATGTTAGAATTGCTGACTATTTCTCAGCTACGAGCCCCTATCCGTATGTGATGCCACTGGCAAAAACCCGCGAAGAAATGATCCGTACATGGCGTGAAAATGAAATGGCAATAAGGGGTAAGGAAAACAAGCCAATAATAGAATACACAGGCTTTGATGCGCTGGAGTACATCCAGGGTGATGCGCCTGCAATCAAGAGTTTGTTCAGTGGCGTTGCGAGAATAAAGGTTTCCAAGGACATTGGTATTGGGCTGATAAAACCTGGATTGAAGGTTACACAGGAAATAATTAATATGGCAGACACATATTTCAAGGTTCTGGATATTGACAGAACACCCTGTATTTTCGGAGTAAAACCAAGGACCATTATCTATGCGATAGTGGCGGACGAACTTCTGGGTACACCAAACATCAAGTTTGTGCCAATAGTGTAATCTTGAGGCACTTATATTCGCTGGTAAAGTAATGCAGAAACTACCACTGAAACGGATGCGATCGCCGTGACTGCAAGTAAGCTCAAGTTGAAGGATGCGGCAATTATTCCAAGTAGATTTAGCATCATAAGAACGCCAGCAATTCCCCTTCCTGTGTTATAAACAAAAGATGTTCCTGTTGTTCTAACATCTTCTTTGAAAATTTCTGTGAATGCGGGACCGAAACCAGCAAAAAACCCACATGCAAACTGGAGGGCAAGCAAACATCCCAGCACAGTCATGGGATTTCGCACGATAAACAAAACTAACAAGAGTGCAATCACAAATACGGCAGTGTAGAACATAAAAATCTGTTTTCTCCCGAATTTATCTGAAAGATAGCCAAAAAGGATGTGTCCAGTGCCATTTGTGATTGAAGAGAGCCCTATGAAGAGAAACATCTGGTCTGGAGTGAGAATTCCCGAGGAAACAAGTTCTCTGGGAAGCCATGTCCATACAATGTAGAATGCATACATACCCAGAATAGATACTCCTAGCGCCTTTGCAAGTGGTTTCAATGCCACACTTCTCAGCGCCTTTCTAAAACTGTAAACTTTGGGAGGGATGTGCGGCACATTATAGTAAACATACCCAGCAAGGAAGAGGGCAAACATGCCTACAAGAAAAGAATATCTCCAACCAGCTGTGCTTGCAATGAAGATTGCAGAGATTGCTGCTAGTCCTACACCAAAACTCCAGCCTGATTGTAAAACTCCAAAGCCGAGCCCCTTGTGCTCTTTGCCAAGAACATCGTTTAGCAGCGATGAACTGATACCCCATTCTCCCCCAATTGCAAGGCCTGCGACAAATCTGGCAACCAATAATGAGAGCCAGTCAAACGAGAAAAATATCAGAAGTGCGGAGATTGCATAAACTATGAAATCCAGTGTGAGGGCTTCCCTTTTTCCAATTTTATCTGCAAAAATCCCAAAAAGCACTCCTCCAACAGCGGTGGTTGCGAGCTGGACACCAAAGATAATAGAGTATGTCGTAGTTGTGACATTAAGCGCCGGAAGAATATATATGCTGAGGATTGAGAAGAGCACAATATCATATGCATCAAAAATCCACCCAGCAGTTGAGATGAAGAGCGTACAGTTTACATGTTTTTTAGAAAATGTGCACTGGCTGTTTCTGCTCATATTTGCACCAGAATCAAGGGGATTTAAATCCCTATTGACAAAATAATCATTTCTTTCTCTCAAGGAGGCACACATGTCTCACAAGGCTCCGGTGCACATAGATTTTGTGGATTTCCAGAATTTCAAAACCCCTGATTTTCTCATTAGGCACAAATGGAAGCACTATCACAAGTTTCTTTCCGTTCTGAAGTAAGTTACTGAACTTTTCAAAAGCCCTTTCATAAAGCGAGGTAATGTTCTCTTTTTTTGTGGTGGCACTTTTTCCATAAGGAGGGTCTGTGACCACTGCATCCACTTCGCCAGTTTTGAGAGGAATCTCACCCACATCTCCGCAGAACATTTCGTAGTCCTTTATACTATAAAACTCCAGATTTTTTTTTGCACCCTCAACAAGTTTTTCCTCAATATCATTCCCCACAACCCTTGCACCTAGAAGCCCCGCTTCTATTAGAATTCCGCCAGTCCCGCAAAATGGGTCAAGCACAACATCGCCTTTTTTCACCCCTGCCAAATTCACCATTGCCCTCGCAATTTTCGGATGAATTGAAATAGGCATGAAAAATGGCCTGTTTTTTGGCTCCCTCATAAAAAATTCTCTATTAGGAACTTCCCAGATTTTTTTGCACATCCAAAATTCCTCCTCAACCCTGAAGACATAAAAGAGTACATCTGGTTTTTTCAGATTTACCTTCCCCTTAATGCAACCTCCAATTTTTCTTTCAAGTTCATGATTGTGCTCAACCCTCACACAGAATGTGCTCCCTACACTGATACCAGATGCATAGGAGACAATTTCTTCAAGACTACCTCTTGCAAGCAGCACAAACGCACGCTGCCATAGTGCCAGGCGTTTCAATGCATCTAAGGGATCTTTTTCCCCATGGATTTCAATACACCATTTTTTTCCAGAGCGCCAGATAACTTCAGAAGGAAGATTTTCTGCACAAAGCATGTGCAAGAGTTCTGCATCTGGCAATTCCTTGTACCCCATATTCTTTTCAAGCAGAATTTTCATCTTCAATCCTCACACGCATGTTTTCTACATGGGAACCGTACCAGTAAAGTTTTCTGCATTTTCTGCAGTACCAGAATTCTGAAAACCTGAGTAATACCCTTTCTGGAACCTTTCCCCTAGCAAAACCCGTGTCCACCCTCTCAATCACAGAATTGCACTCACTGCACCTTGTGAGCTCTAAAGATACTTTTATTCCTAGTTTTTCCTTCAGTTCTTCAATCTGTCCGCATACATCCATATTCTTCAGGAGCACAGCATTGCTGGCATTCTCAGCCAGTTTTTTATCCCTCGTGAGCAGGATTCTTTCCTCACTTTTTGCAATCTGTATAATATCAACATCGGATTTCCCAGCATCTGGATAAATTACATCGTAACCCAATAATCTAAGCCATCTTGCAAGTCTTCCCAGCATATGGTCTGCAACGAACCTCATTTTCCACTTTTCTCCAGTTGGTATTTGAGGAGCACACCATTACCTAATTTTTCATATGATATTAAATTAAGGTGCACAATTTCATCAATACTCCAGGCACCCTTTCCATCAGCCATTGTGGGTGCATTTCTTCCACCAATCACCATGCTCCCCACATATACATTTATCTCATCCACAAGTCTTTTACTTAGGAACTCCCAGATCACGGTGCCACCCCCCTCTACCAGCATCCTTCTTATTCCCAATTTTTCAAGTTCTTCAGTGGCTTTCACAATATCCACTCTCCCCCTTCCGCATCTGAGCATTGTAGCATTTCTAAAGTTTTTTGTGCACTCTTCTGATGTAATTATTATGGTTTTTGCAGCACCATCAAGCACATGTGCATTCTCTGGTGTTCTTCCATGCGAGTCAAGCACAATTCTTGCGGGCTGTCTTGGATGTGCTACATATTTTTCTTTCACTGTAAGCTTCGGGTCGTCTGCAAGCACCGTTCCCACACCAACGAGCACACCATCCACAGAATTTCGAAGATTGTGAACCCTGATAATGTCTTCCTCGCATGAGATTCTTGTCTGTTTTCGTGTGTTGAGCGCAAGTTTTCCATCCAGACTCATTGCACAGTTAACTATGATGTACATACCCTTATAGTGTTCTGTCAAGAATTTCATTCAATTCTTTTTCAAACAGTGCCACAAAACTCTTTACCATCTCTTCTTTCATCTCTGGTGGCATTGCTGCAAGCCCCAGTTTTGCAGTGCATTTTCCGATTTTAGCAATTGCATACATCTCCCTCATCCTTGCCTCAATTAGGATTGCAATTGCCTCTCTGAACTCCTTTTTTATCTCGGGGTTTTCATTGAGTTTGTTTTTCAGATAATCCTTGATTTCTTCTTTTATCAGGTCTTTTGTAGCATCCACGATAAAGTCCTCTGGATTCAGCACTTCCTTAGTAGTGCTGAGCATCTTCCGCACAAAGTCCTCTTTTTCTGCCATGTCAAGGAGATGGGTGGTGTGGTATTAAATGTTTCGGAAGAAGTGTTTACATTCTCCGGGGCATAAAGGGTTGAGAATGTTTCAAATTTTTACTTGTGGGTGAGTGAGCCAAAGATGCTTGCAATTACACCAAGGACAGCAAGCGGAATACATAATACCATCATGGAGAGAATTGCAATGGTTATGGAAATATCTGCAAGATAGCCACAGAATGGTGCCAGAGGAATAAGAATTGCTGTGTAAATCACACTTAAATAACTTAGCATCACCCCGCGCTTGTCTGATGGAACCTCAAGGTTGATATAGTAAATCATGAGAGGCATCATAAGCCCTGTGGTAAAACTAATAATTAACAACCCTGAAACTGCCAGTATCCCTTGTGTAAATAAAAGTATCAGAATGCTAAAGATTGGAAGCACAGAAAAAATTGCAATTGTCCTTCTTCTGAGAATTTTTTCAACTTTGAACATTGACACTGACGCAAGAGCACCTACAAAGGTAAACACAAGGTAGATTATACCCATCTGGTTTACACTAAAGCCCGCACTGTAAAGGAAAGGTTGCTTCAGAATGATCATTACCGCATCAAATGCAGAATAAATTCCTCCAATCATAAGGAGAAGGTAAAGCAAATGTTTTTTTCGCACAATTTTCAAACTATCCTTTAACTGGCTCAGAAAATCCTCTTTTTTTACTGTTATGTGGGAACAGGGGAGCATGAAAGGGAAAAGTGCAGAAAACAGAATTATTAGCCCACTGAGAAGAATTGGAAACTGGAGCGAAAACAAGTTCCCAAGAAAGCCACCCTCAAACCCAGCAATTCCAACAGCTACATATGAAATTCCCATTCCTATGCCGTACACCCTTGTAAACTCCTGCTCTTTTCCAGAAAGATGCATGTAATCAAAGAGCCAGGCAGCATCACCCACATTCTTAAGCGCTACCCCTCCAGCCCAGAGCACATACGAGAATACCACAACCCAGAAGGACACGGGAAATGCAAACACAATAATTGCCATTCCCACAAAAAGTGAACTCAGTGCCATAATGTAAGTTCTGGGGTATCTGTCCGAGAGCAAACCTGCTGGTATCTGGAAAATGAAAAGAGCAAGCCAGTAAATTGAGTCAATTAATCCCACCTGAATCATTGTAAAATTATGCTCAAGAAGGAAGAGTACCCAGATTGGAGAGAATAGAAAAGTATAACTTAGAAAGGTATAAATATAAAAAATTAGAATGTGCTGTTTTATCATTGGCAAATAATCAACTTCCAAATTTCTCAGAGCGTGCAGTTAACTGCAGAAGCACATGGAGAAGGTTCCTGCCGAGAATGTGTCCCATTCCTCCCTTTGCACATGCAATTTCATCAAAACTTCTAACAGCGTCTCTACGAACCCCTGGTCCATATATTGCGAGAGGTACTGCATCACCAGTATGGTCTTTCACGCTGACTGGTGTTGTATGGTCCGCAGTCAATGCCATCACAAACTCCTGCCCTGAATTCCTTAGAATATAATTCATTGCCTCATCAATTCTTTGGATTACCTTTACCTTTTCCCTTGCGTTTCCATCATGTCCACAGATATCTGGTGCCTTTATGTTGATGAACACCAGGTCATAATTGTCAAGTGCTTTTACTGCTGCCTCACTCTTTGCAATCATATCTGTATCCAGACCACCAGTTGCCCCTTTAACTTCCAAGATATCAAGCCCTGCAACTCTGCAGACGCCTTTTACAAGGGCAATGCCAGTAATGGCAGCCCCCTTTATGTGATGAATTTCTTCTATCTTTGGAATGTGGGGTACAATTCCCGCACCTCTAGGGAGCACAATATTTGCAGGGGGCAACCCTTTTGCGATTCTCTCCCTGTTCACCGGGTGGTCCTTCAGAATCCTGTAACTTTCTCTTACAAACTGATTTACAACTCTTGCAGTAAGTTCCGCATCTGGCTTCAGGGCTTTCACATCCTGCACTTTCTGGTTTTCTGCATGGGGGTCCGCATCTGTAATGTAGGGGCTCAGTCCATTCCCGCGGAGCACAAGCACTGCCCTGTGTTCTATGGACTCCTTGAAAAGCACTTTGACATTCTCAATTTCCATGCCATCCAGCGATTTTGCAATTTCTGCAGTACCCTCCTTTATTCTTCCTGCCCTCCGGTCCTTCACAACCAGATTTTCATCCACCGTTGAAAAATTGCATCTGAAAGCCACATCTCCACCTTTCACTTCCAGCCCAACACCTGCTGCCTCATACGGACCTCTTCCAGTATAAATCTTATAGGGATCATAACCAAGAATTGCAAGATGGGAAGTGTCGCTTCCAGCACGAATTCCCACATCTATTGGATACATCATTCCACAGATGCCTTTCCGCGCAATTCTGTTCAAAGCAGGTTTTTTTGCCATCTGCAAAGGAGTTTTTCCACCAAATTCTTTAACTGGTCTATCTCCAAGCCCGTCGCATATTACAATCAGGATTTTTTCTAAACCAGCCATATTATCACCACCGCAAGCATTACAGTGAGGGAGATAGAGAAAAGGTTATTTGTGCCTTTTGTTAACAGTCCCCTGTTTTCAAGTGTAGCTCCCAAAACACTATCTATCTGGCAGCCTGCAAACCCTAAAATACAAACAAAAGATATGTTCTGGAGAATGCTCCATGCGTCATGCACATAAATTTCCCCGAGAATTCCGAAAAACCCTATGCCAATAACGCTTACGAATAAACTACCGGTGAATGCCCAGCAAAGCCCCAGTACTGAGATACCCCCATTCGTGCCTCTTGCCACCCTCCTGAAATTTGTGATAAGATATACTCTGTCAGATAGAACACCAATCTCACTGGCGAGTGTATCTGCGGCAGCCCCAGCTATGGCTACCAGGTAAAAAAGCACATATTGGGTATGCGTAAATCCAGATGAATAAAAGTGTGAGAGAAAAGCAATTCCCATGGGCACACATCCATTTGCAATCACATTTTTCCACCCACGCTCTCCAGCAACTCCTTCTTGCAATCCAAGTTCTTTCTTTGTTTTAAACTTGTATTTTGTCGCAAAGAAACTGGCAAACAGAAAAAGGAGGAGAAGAAGAAGCCAGGGATAACCTCCAAAGAGACCGATACAAAATCCTACCACAAATGCGGAAACAGTGCCTGGCAAATCCAATAAATGCTTCCAGTAAGCAAGTACACCAATTAGAATGCATGTCCCAAATGTAAAAAGTAAATTTACCAACTCCATTCTTTTTCCTGCCTAAATGCCGTTTATTCCTTTGGAAATTCATGCCCACATTTTGGGCATTTAATATAACCGCAATCTCCAAATGTGGAAGAGGCGCAACCTCTGCATGCAAAGCTCCTTCCATATAGCGTATCAAACTTGAAGCCACATTTTGGGCATATGACTATCATTTTTCCACCCCTACACACCTGCAAATTCAAGTGCATTCCTGCATGCGCAATGCCTTTCTGGTGTGGCAGGGATGCAATCCGCCAGAATCTTCTTTATATTTTCAATGTTCTTCTGCATTGTTGTGATTATCTCGTGTGCCTCAACAGGTTTTTCTGCCCATACATCATAGTCAGTAATCTGGCACAAACTTGCATAGCACATCTCCAGCTCTCTAGCAAGCTGGGCCTCTGGCACCAGTGTCATCCCTATGATATCTGCAAAATTTCTGAACATCTTGCTTTCAGCTCTTGTTGAAAATCTCGGGCCCTCTATGCACACATATGTTCCATGGGAGTGTGTTTTTATTCCCAGTTTTTCAGCACTGGCACATAGAATTTTTCGTAGTTCAGGGCAGAACGGGTCAGCCATTGAGATATGATAGGTTTTTCCACCATCGTAAAACGAATAATCCCTTTTCTTAGTAAAATCAATGAACTGGTCAGGGATTACCAGATGCCCTGGTTCCATCTCCATTTTCAACGATCCAACTGTTTGAATGGAATATATTCTTTCCACTCCTGCGGACTTCAACGCCCAGATGTTAGCACGATAGTTTACTTTGTGGGCTGGAAGCACATGGCCCTTCCCATGTCTGGCAAGAAAGGCAACATGCGCATTTCCAATCTTTCCAATCTCTATGTTAGAAGAGGGTGCACCGTATGGAGTAGATATCTTTAGGTTTCCTTCTGGTGAAAACAAGCCAGATTCGTATAGTCCTGAACCCCCTATGATTCCTATTTTTGGTTTTATTTCTTGCATGAGGGAAGGAAGGAGGAGTGGGATTTTAGGTTTTCTCTCCTTTATGCCATGAGAAGTTATATATAGGATGTTTCCAATACGGGAGTATGAAATCCCTGTTTACAGGTGGTGAGATGAGGTTACCAGAATTTAACCAGTACAAGGAAATGCTTGAGGCAAGAAGAAAATTTAGAGATTCGAGAACTGGTGTGGCTTCTACAGTGGGCACTATAATGGCATTGATGGTGTTTCTTGCATTTCTCTCAATGTTCACTACACAGTACATTCCCCTCTGGATGCAGGACAATGAAGTGCAGTACATGAACCAGGTTGAAAATGATATGTCAAGATTAAAGTCAAACATAGATATTCTGGTGGTGAATAATGTTGTTGATTTTACACTCTATTCTCCGATAACAATGGTCTCAGGTTATGTGCCTGTATTTGCAGAACCCACCCATGGAACTCTTACATTCCAGCCAAACAAAGGAATGATAAATGTGATTTACAATTACTCGTACAACACCTCCACCACCCCTTACACGCCGATCCAGTATTCTACAAACCTGACAGGTGGTTACATAAGTCTTCATGCCCCAAACAGATATTATGTAGCCCAGACAATTGTCTACGAAAATGGCGCAATTATTGTGAGCCAGGGACTGGATAAACAGGTGATTACTGGTGCGCCGCCAGTAACTGCAGAGAAGAAAGATATTTACAAGAACTTCACAATTGCACTTTACTCATTACTTGGGCAGGCAGCATCTGGCTATGCCGAGGGCACAAAAGGAATTTACACATCTCTGGTGTATGTTGAGAGGTTTAACCAGCGATTTTACGAAGAATGGAATATCACAGATAATGTGACAATAGAATTCCAGACCGCTTATCCAAAGGCATGGTGCGATTTCTACAATAAAACCTTTGCAATGCATAACTTCACAAGTGGAGTTGATTATACAATGAGCACCCCCACATTGATTAGTGAGGGATATTACAAATTCACAATTACGGTGTATAATTTAACAGATTTCACCATAGTCAAATCTTCTATCAAAACTTCTATAGAGGGTACGGGAGGTTAAAAATATGGCTAAATCTGCTGGGAAATTGGGAATTAAAATCAAGGTTCCCAAACGAGAAATCATGAAAAGCCTCTCTGAAGGCCTGGAAGGAGGAACAATCACTGAAATTCCTAGAATCAGTGATCCAAACATTCAAGAACTTGAATTTAGACCACACAACCCACCATATAGTTATTCAAGAGTGACCTACAACAACACCACCAAAGAATACCTATATGAGGTTATAGAACCCAAACTTTCAATTAGAGAGAAGGAGGTTCTGGACCTTGTAAAAGATACACTTATGAGGACTGTAGGCTATGACTGGGAAAGCATGACTGCAAAAGACAAGGAAGAATATCTTAGGGGTTGTGTAAACGCCTATCTGAAATCAAGGATGATACATCTCTCCCCTATTTCTGTTGAGCGAATCATTTATTACATTATCAGGGATTTTGTGGGGTTTGGACCCATTGATGTGCTCATGCATGATGAGATGGTAGAGGATATTTCCTGTGATGGTGTGGAAATTCCGATTTATCTATACCACCAGAAATTTGAGTCAATAAAAACAAACATTATGTTCAAAACAGACGAAGAGTTAAATTCATTTATTGTTGCTCTGGGACAGAGGTGTGGCAAGCAGATTTCAGTTTCAAATCCGATTTTAGATGGAACAACACCTGAAGGACACAGGGTACAGGCAACCTATGCAAGGGAGGTAACGACCAGAGGTGGGAGTTTTACAATCAGGCGCTTCAAAGAAAAGCCTTTCACACCTGTTGACCTCATTCTCACAAAAACAGCATCGCCGGAGATGGTAGCTTATTTCTGGATTGCAGTAGAACATGGAGAATCTATAATCGTATGCGGAGGCCCAGCAAGTGGGAAGACCTCTACGCTCAATGCGATCACGCTCTTTATTCCTCCTGCTGCAAAAATAATTACGATGGAAGATACCCGAGAAATCAAGCTTCCGCATGAAAACTGGATTCCTGGTGCTACCCGAAGTGGCACAGGGGAGAGGGGTGCAGATGGAAAAGCGGCTGGAGAAATAGATATGTTTGACCTCGTGAGAGCTGCACTCAGACAGAGGCCCAACTACATTATTGTAGGAGAAGTGAGGGGGAGGGAAACCTATACAATGTTCCAGGCAATGGCTACGGGGCATACAACATACTCCACAATGCACGCAGACTCTGTAAAATCAATGGTAAACCGTCTGGAAAACCCACCAATTTCTACACCGAGAATCTTACTTTCTGCACTCAACAATGTGATTATCCAGACGCATGCCAGAGTAGGCATGAGCATGGTGCGCAGAATAAAGCAGGTGATTGAAATTGTAGGTTTTGAGCCTGAAACAAATGAGTTAATCACAAACACGGTCTATGAATGGGACCAGCCCACAGACTCCTTTGTTTTCAAGGGGCACAGTTTCCTGTTTGATAAAATCATGGAGATGAAGAACCTCACACATGAGGAAATGATGGAGGAATTCAACAGAAGAGTTGAGGTTGTGAATTACATGGTGCGGAAAAACATCACAGATTATAGAAAACTTGCAAACATAATTGTGGCATATTTTAAGGACCCAAAAGACACAATTGAGAAGATTAGAGGTGATAGATTTGTCTCCTGAGGTGAAGAGCAGATTTGATGCCCTGGACACAAAGAGAGCTTATCTGAAGACGCAGAAGGCGGGTGCACAGCGTGAGATTCTGTCAAGCCATGTTGTGAAATTACCAAAAGGAGTGATGCCCAAGTATGCGCAACTCACACCAATGCAGCAAGTTGCGTGGAAAATGTTCGGGGAAAAGGCAGAGGTAGCTGCAAGGATGAACCAGAAGCTGGAAGACGATTTACTCAAGGCACATATCCGAATGAGGCCTGAGGAATACATTGCATATGTATGGTTCATTACATTGATTACTGGTATTGCCCTTTCCATCGTGGGTATTGTCCTTGGCATATTTCTTGTGCTTATGGGAAATTTAGTTCTCGGAATTCCTATTGCTGTGATTCTCCCAGTGGGTGGTACTTACATGACATACTTTATTATGATGCACACTCCAGCATCCAGGGCGAAGGCAAGGGCAAGGGATATTGACAAGAAAATTTCACCAGCAATGAGTTTTGTCTCTGCGATGGCTTCTGCAGATGTAAACATTGATGTGATTTTCAAGGAGCTTGCCAGACAACATATTTACGGAGAAATAAAGGAGGAGGCAGGTTGGATCACTAGAGATACAGAACTTCTTGGTGTGGACATTCTTACAGCAATCAAGAAAGGGGCATCAAGAACTCCATCAGCAAAATTTCAGGATTTCCTTCAGGGCGTGGTCACAACTTCTACATCTGGTGGTCAGCTGAAACCCTACTTTCTTACAAAAGCTGAGCAGTATGAGAAGGAAGCAAAACTTGAAATGGCGAAGCGGCTTGAAACCCTTGGAATGCTTGCTGAAACCTTTGTAACGGTTGTTGTTGCCTTCCCGCTTTTCCTCGTGGTCATCATGGCAATCATGGCCCTTGTAGGGGGACAGGGGAGATTCATCCTAAACCTTCTCTATGTAATAGTGTTTTTGATGATACCCCTCTCTCAATTCGGATTCATTTTCGTAATATGGAACATGAGTAAGGAGTGATGTAAATGGTAGGACTATTTGGTGAAGGCGGGGATAAAATACCGACAAGCAAATTGATACTGATAGTGTGCGGATGCATTGCAGCAGTGTTTTTCATAATAGGTGTGCTTAATTTGATACCCGTGGATAAGAACAACCCTGACAAGACCGTGATTGAGACACCTTTCAGACAGTATGATTATAACTTTGATGGACAGATGGAGCCGGAGAATGCTGTGAATCGTGCCCTTGACTTCTTTGTGCTTGGAATTGCAATTCTGATAGGCCCCTATGGGTTCTACAAGAACATGGAGTTAAGCAGAATAAGAAGTATAGAGGAAAGATTGCCTGACTTTCTCAGAGATGTGAGTGAGGCAGGGAGATTTGGAATGACACTGGCTGAGGCAATTGTGGTTGCTTCAACAGGAAGATATGGGAAACTCACCCCCGAAATCCGAAAAATGGCTGCACAGATAGAATGGGGTGTTCCTGCAGCAGAGGCCCTTCGTCTCTTTGCACAGCGCGTGAACACACCAGCAGTAAACAGATGTGTTGCAATCATTACAAAGGCAAATGACGCAGGTGGTAATGTTGCGGATGTGCTTTCAATGGTTGCACATGACACGAAAGAGGTGCAGTTGATGGATGCCCAGAAACGCATCTCAATGACCACATACCTTACTGTAATTTACATAGCGTTTTTTGTTTTCATTGTCACCATCATGATTCTTAACGCAACATTCCTGCCTCAGATGGCAAAGGCTGGGAAAAGTGTGGAAGAAGGTGCGCAAGCACTTGGTGGTGCTGGCGGTGCAAGTGCCACAAAAATTGAGTACAAACTTATACCAGAGATTATGTTTGTGATGTTCGTTTCTGTCATTATTCATGCAATAGGTGATGGAATACTTGCAGGTGTGATAATTACTGGGAAGATAGCTACAGGACTGCAACACAGTTTTGTTATGACACTCGTTGGTTGGCTGCTTATGCGGTTTATGGTGTGAGGTGGGAAAATGGCAGTAACCAATAAAAAAGAAGGAGAAAAAAACCTTCCCATAGGGCTAAGATTGGCTGGGTTCTTTCTCAAATCGAAGCCCAGAAAGGTTATGGTTCCTAAAGATGTGAAAGCCATGGAAACAGAGGGAGTTAGAGGAATCACTGAAATCCCGAAGATTACAGAAAGGAATATTAATGAGATTGAGATTCAGCCCATTCAACCAGGTTATTCCTATGTCAGAATAAAGTACGACACAATTTCCAATGAGTATCTCTATGAGGTAATTGAACCCCAACTTACCCCTGATGAAGAATTCATACTGGAATTCCTTAAGGGAAAACTGATTGATGCTTTTGAGTTCGTGGAAATTGAAGATCCGAAAGAAAAAGAGAAGTATCTCAGGGAACTTGCATTAAAAGTGCTTCGCCAGAACGAAATTCATCTCACCCCTATAAGCAAAGAGAAGATCTTGTACTATGTGGTGCGCGACTTCCTGGGCTATGGCTTGATTGGAGTGCCAATGATTGATCCGAATGTAGAAGATATATCATGTGATGGTGTGAAAATTCCAATATATATTTTCCACAGAAAATATGGGTCAATTAAGTCCAATCTGAGATTTGAGTCAAATAAGGAACTGGATAGTTTTGTAGTATGGCTCGTGCAGCGATGCGGAAAACACATTTCTGTAGCCAATCCTATGGTGGATGCAACAGTGCCAGATGGCTCGAGATTACAGGCAACCCTTGGAGAGCATGTGACGAAGCGAGGGTCCTCATTCACAATCAGGCGATTCAGGGAAAACCCGTTCACACCTGTAGATTTGCTTAAATTTAAAACAATGTCCACTGAAATGATGGCATACATCTGGGTGGCAATTGAATCTGGGCAATCTATGATGGTATGCGGTGGTACCGCAAGTGGAAAAACCACTACATTGAATGCAGTCCTTCTTTTCATTCCTCCCCAGATGAAGATTGTGAGTATTGAAGATACCAGAGAATTGAATCTGCCACATGAAAACTGGATTGCTTCTCTCACAAGATCAGGGTTTGGAGGAAAGAGTTTGATTACAGGTAAGGCAGCAGGTGAAATTGACATGTTTGATCTTCTCACTGCCGCACTGCGTCAAAGACCCCAGTATTTAATGGTAGGTGAGGTAAGAGGTGCAGAGGCATATATTGTGTTCCAGGCAATGGCAACAGGGAAAACATGTTATACTACATTCCATGCCGAATCTGTGGCTGCAATGGTGCACCGCATGGAAAATCCGCCAATCAATCTGCCACGGGCACTTGTAGCAGCGCTGAATATCGTACTCCTTCAGGGACAGGTTAAAGTGGGTACAAAGATGACACGGCGCGTAAAGAACCTCACGGAAATTGTGGGAATTGATCCTGAAACTAACGAATTGATTACAAACTCTGTTTATTCCTGGAATCCAGCTGATGACACATTCAGCTATAGCGGACATAGTTATGTGTATGAAAAGGTCGCAGCCTCTAAAAACTGGAGCATGAAGGAAATGGAAAGGGAAATCAAGCGAAGATGTGACATATTAGAGTACATGAAATTGATTGAATCAAAAGCCACAAGAGAGCATCCATTCACTTACAAGGAAGTGGCAAGACTGGTTTCCTGGTACTACAAAGAGCCGAATGCAGTCATGGAAACAGTGAGGCAGGCACTTGCAACCCAGCAGCAGAAATAAATGCCATATATTACAGAATTTGATCCATGGAAAAACAGGGGCTGCACCTGTCCTCCTAAGTACACTCTCAATCCTTACACAGGATGTGCCCACAGATGTGTTTATTGTTATATCACTAGCTACATACCAGAACCTTTTAAGCTTCGCTACAAACGCAATCTTGTGAGAACTGTAGCGAAAGAAGTGAAAAAAATGGATAGAGATAAATATATTAGTTTGAGCAACAGTTCAGACCCATATCCTCCAGTGGAAAGCGAGAATTGCATTACCAGGAACATTTTGAAGATTTTCAGGGAAAATAGATTTCCTGTGCTTATAATTACAAAATCAGACATTGTGGCGAGAGATGTGGATATTTTATCAGAGATGGATGCTGTGGTAACCCTAACAATCACAACAGTGAATGACGAAATTGCGAAATTGCTTGAACCAGGTGCGCCTCCACCTTCAAGAAGATTGAAAGCAATAGAAAGATTGAGTGAGAAAGTGCCATGTGCTGTCAGAATAGACCCAATAATCCCATTTATCAATGAAAATGTTGAAGAGGTTGTGAAGGAAGTGGCACCATTTGTGCGGCAGTGCATTTTCTCCACGCTTAAATTGAGAAGGGATGCATTTGAAAGAATAATTGGAGCATTTCCAGGTCTTAGTGAAAAACTGTACAGGCTTTACTTTAAAGAACTGAAAAAAATCGGTAATTCATATTATCTCCCACATGAACTGCGAAAACAGATAATCCAGAATGCAAGGGAGATTACAAGAAAATACACACTTGCTTTTTCCTCATGCAGAGAGTTTATGCAGGAAGTGAATGAATGTGCATGTGATGGGAGTTCCTGGTTTAAAAATAGGGGAGCAAAATAGAATCTACCCATCTTCTTCCACACCCTCTTCTTCTTCCTCCATACCCTTCTTCCTTCCAAATCTATGGAGGAGGAGCATATTTGCTGCTTCCATGATATCATCCTGGGTTACATGGTCTCTTCCCTCAAATGCAGCATTAGTTCTTGCAATTTCATCTACAAGCACATCCACAAAGGTTCCCTGTTTGTCAAGCACACACATTCTAGCAATTACAGCCATCATTTTGTTTGAAATTGACACAGTGGGAAGAATAGTTCGTGCCTTCATGATTTTATTTGCAAGCTCTTCCTCGTCCTTCACATATTTTTCTCTAAATTTCTCAGGGTCTTTGTTAAAATCCCTCACCCTTTTGATCACCTCGATTCTCTGTTCCAGGTCTTTTATTGGCTCAACATGGACATGAAGTGCCATTTTATTCAGGATGTGCAATGTATCCTCTTCTTCTGCCCTAAGATTTTCAACAACCACCATTGGATGAGAATTATTGAAGCGCTCTGTATGGAAACTGAGACAAGCGTTATTCAGCACCGTGTCCACGAGGTATGTTGCCTGTCCATTTTTTGAAAAGATTTCACCTGTGAGATAGCGGTCCTCCTCCCACCATTCTTTTAGCACAGCGCCAGATGTGATATCAACAGAGATTATCTGTTCTTTGATTTCAGAGAGACAATGGGCAAGCCCAAGGATGCTTGTGTATTTTCCATTTCCTGCCAGCCCCCAGATGAGCACCCCTCCAATTTTAGGATTTATTGCGTTGAGAATCAGTGCCCGTTTCATGTTTTCCTGCCCCACAATAGCGGTGAATGGATATGGGGTTTTCTTTATCTTCTTGCTCAGCACGCCATATGCACCTTTCTGCAGGAATTTTGCCTTTACTTCTGCCTCTATCGTTTTTTTCATCTCTTCAATTTTTTTATCCAGTTTCTCCTGGTAAGCTTTCTCAAGCCCCTCCTGTTTTTTCCTGTAATCAATCTCAAAATTCTCTTTCATATTTTCATATTTCCTGGTAAATTCAAGTTCAAGCTGAGCACGGTATGCGTTTTCGCGATTTTTGAGTTCGTTTTCCATTTCTTTTTCGAGCCGCTCTTCCTTTATCCTGTATTCTGTTTCAAGTCTGTTTTTAAGTTCCTCCTCCCTTTTCTTGATCTCCAGTTCCATTTTTGACCTGATGGAGTCTTCTGCCCTTTTTATTTCCATATCCATTTCCCTGATTCTTTCCTGTTCCCTTGCCTTAAATTCAAGTTCAAGTTTATTCCTTAACTCTTCCTCTTTCTTCTTAAATTCCAGTTCCATTTTTGAACGCAGATTTTTTTCTTCCTCTTCAAGTTTTACAGCCATTTGTGCTGCAAGTTCCTCCTCCCTTTTTCTCAAATCAATTTCGCTCCGATTTCTCAATTCTTCCTCCCTTTTCTTGAACTCCAGTTCCATTTTTGAACGCAAACTTTCTTCTGCTTTTCGCATTTCTTCTGCAAATTTCTGGGCACGGATGTCCTCAGCCTTTTTTGCTTCCAGTTCAAACTTTGTTTTTATTTCTTCTTCCTTTTTCCTGAGTTCAAGTTCAAGTTTTGCATTTATTGCATCAATCCTCTCTTCCATTTCCTGCCTGTATCGCTCTGCAATTTCCTTTTCTCTCTCCTTTAACTGGCTTTCAAACATTTTTCTTATTTCTGCTTCCTTTGCGCTCATTTCAGCACTCATTTTCATCCGGCACTCTTCCATTGCCTTTGCCCTGATTTCCTCTTCCCTTTTCTTGAAATCCTGTTCAAGTTTAGAAATCACATGGGCTTCTATTTCCTTGCGAAGTGCCTTTTCGCGCTCCACAAACTCTGCTTCCAGCTTCTTCCTTATTTCTTCACTTTTCTTCTTAATTCCATCAGCAATCTTTTTCTGAATGAACTTCATTTCAACTTCTTCATCTGTTTCCTCATTTTCTACTGATGCATCTTCGGGCATAAATACACCATAGAGCACCAAATACTTCCAAATACTTATTTGTATCGCTACACCGATGTGTGTAGATTTATTCTATAATTCACACGCTATTCCCATTACCCATTTCTCCTTGGGAGCATAAAGATTTGCTATTATCATATTTGCGGCAAACTGATACCTGAGAACGACGAATAGAGATTGAATTCCTCCTCAAGAAAGGGGCATAATCGGGAATCACAAACCTAAAAGAAGATATGGCAGTACACAAAAAAACAAACCCAGAGCAATCAGTAGGATACTTCCCTTCAAATACTTTTTGTTGTTAGTGTGTAACTGAATCAGGAAAGAGATGCAGCCAAACAATAAAATGGCGAAAGAGTATATTGCGTTATAACTAAAAACCCACGTCAAAGGCACCTGCCAATAGAAAAAATAATAGATACCAAACGGGAAGAAGAAATAGAGAGCAATCAGGTAGAAACCGATTTTATTTAAAGATCTGGGGATAGAAACATCACTAATGCCATAAAAATAAGCATCCGCCAAATCTCTGATGCCATAAAAACAAGCCAGCCAGATCAAACAAAATATTCCTGGACCGAGGCAGCAAAGGCGGCCATAATGCA
>JBMFNP010000003.1:0-67937 GCA_049970095.1 Thermoplasmata archaeon
GTTCTGCATTGGAATTCTTCTGGTTGTGCTGGCAAGAAAACGGAAAGAGCGGTAATCTTTTTTCTTTTTTCATTTTTATTCTCTGTTTTCGGATGGGAAAAGTAAAATTGCTTAAAGTTATGCAACAAAGTATCTCATGGGCAAAAATTTAGGGTGATGAAAAAGGTAAGGTGGTTTCGGAATCGCAATCATTAAATTGAATGTTTTGCTATATCCAAATCATGCTCAATGTGCCAGATATATATTCATACTGCTATTCACTGGTAAAACAGATTCCAGAAGGTATGGTAAGCACTTACAGTGCAGTTGCAGAAGCACTTGGAGACCGTATTGCTGCAAGAGCAGTGGGCAAAATGTTATGTGAGAATCCATATTCTTTTCTCCGTGATGATGTGCCAAAAAATGAGAAAGTTCCCTGTCACCGTGTTGTACTGGCAGACGGAACCCTCGGGGGCTTCACTTCTCCAAGGGGCATTTCTGATAAAATCAAGTTGTTGGAAAATGAGGGAATTATAGTGAAAAACGGAAAAATCCAGGATTTTGAAAAGCACCTCTTCATGAATTTTGTTTCTGAAAAACCCCTGCAACATCTGCGTAAGCACCAGGAACAACTTGCCAGTAAAATTTCACTTGAAGATAGCTTTCTGCTAAAAGACATTGGTATAGTTGATGTAGCATACAGAGAGAGAAAGGCTTTCTGTGCAATGGTTGTGGTGGACGAGCACTGCAATGTAAACACATTTTCTGCTTCCCTCAGCACAAATTTTCCATACATTCCAACATACCTTGCATTTAGAGAAATTCCATGCATTCTCAAAGTGCTGGAATACTATCGCCCCTCAATGTTGCTGGTAGATGGAAATGGTATCTTGCATCCCAGGAAAATGGGAATTGCCACACACCTTGGCATCATTGCGGAGATTCCCACAATAGGTATTGCAAAATCGCTGTTGCTTGGAGAGATAAAAGGCAATGAGATTTATCATGAGGGAAAGTTAACTGGGTATATTTGCGGAAAATACTATATTTCCCCGGGACACAGGGTTTCTGTTGAGAGTGCAAAGAAAATTGCATGTAAATTTCTTGCCGCTATTCCCCTGGCACACAGAGCAGCACAACATCTCAGGAATTCAAATGATGCTCTTTAACACATCATCCAGAATTCTATCACAGTATTTACACCTGTATTTGACTGGATTTTGAGAAACCAGAACAAACTCATGTTCTACTGGCTCCCCCACATTAGATATGCAGTTTGGATTCTGACATCTCAGTATTCCTTTTGTGGTAGCCGGTAAACTGGCTTTGAATTTTTCCTTCACTTCACCCTTTTCAATTATGCTGATTGTCGCTCCAGGTGCAATGAGTGCAATCTTATCCAATTCCTCTTTCTTCAATTCCCTGTCCTCTATTTTAAGTATGTCTTTCCATCCTAATTTCTTTGAACGCACATGAATTCCTAAGCTGACAGTGTGTTTGTTTTCTATGGTGTCTAGTTTGAGAATTCTGAGCACTTTTATGCCCATTCCTACAGGGATATGGTCAATAACAGTTCCTTTCACAATAGGGGTAATCTTCAATTCACGCATCTATATCGCCTCCAAGAAGCAGGGAGAGAATTGCCATCCTCACGGGAACTCCATTAAACGCCTGCTCAAAATACATTGCGTGTCTGGTGCTGTCCACATCTGCCGCAATCTCGTTTACTCTGGGCAGAGGATGAAGTACAATGGATTCTTTCTTTGCACGGCTCAACAAGTTTGCATCCAGACGGAAAATTCCCGCAACTTTGGTATATTCCTGGATATCCGGAAATCTTTCTTTCTGTATTCTCGTCATATAAAACACATCGCAGATTTCTATAACTTCTTCAAGTGTGTTGCATCTGTTTGTCTTTACACCCATTTCTTGAAGTGTTTCCACAATATGCTCGGGCATCTGCAAACTTTCAGGTGCAACAAAAAACAGATTAGCATTGAATTTTGCCAGCGCGTATGCGAGAGAATGAACAGTTCTTCCATATTTCAAATCACCAATAAGTGCTACATTTATCCCGTCTAGTTTTCCGAATTTCTCCTTTATCGTGAACAAATCCAGAAGTGTCTGGGTAGGATGTTGTCCTGCACCATCACCCGCATTTATCACTGGCTTATCCGAAAATTCTGCTGCAAGCCGTGCTGCACCCTCAAACTTATGCCTGATTACAATCACATCAGAATAGCTGGCAAGCATTCTTACTGTATCTGCCAGTGTTTCTCCCTTTGCCACCGAAGTCATACTGGGCTCAGAAAAGCCCAGACATTTGCCACCGAGACGGAGCATTGCAGATTCAAAGGAAAGGCGTGTTCTTGTGCTTGGTTCAAAAAATGCTGTAGCCAGTATCTTCCCTTCAAGGGTTTTCAGTACTTTTTTACCCTTAGCCACATCTACCATTTTTTTCGCAGTCAGAAGTATGTGCTCTATTTCTTCATTGCTCAAGTCCTTTATAGACACTATGTCCTTACCAACAAAATCCTTGTGCTGCATCAATACTTCAAGATAACTCAGATATATATATTTTGCAGGAACAAAAGTATTTAATCTCGGAAAACAATCATGACACGATGGAAACAAGAACCCAGGTGATTTTGATAGTGGCTATACTTCTATTTCTGGCAGGAGGAATTATAGGATATCATCTCTACAGGGAATGGAACACCCCAAAGGAAATCACAAAACACTATTTCAAGACAAATGAGACCATAAATGCAAAATCTGAAATAGTGCTTGAGTTTTATTCAAAAGCAGGTGGGAACATTACAGGGAACATCTCTGCAACCGCAGAAGTTTCACTTTATATTCTGGATGTAGTTAACTATTTAGAATATGTGCGGAACCACAACATCTTAGCGGTAAGCGCAAAACTCTCTAAAAATGGCACCCAGATCAGCATAGAATGGCTGGTTCCATCCGACAATTACTGGTATGTGCTGATATATAATCCACACAACGCAACTATTGGTGTGAGCTATGATGTCTGGTGTAGATATCTCTCTTAAAAAAGATGAAACGAATTCGGAAATTGATCGCATTCCCACAGCAGTAGCTGACTTTGATGCAATAATAGGTGGCGGAGTGCCGAGGGGGAGTGTGATCATTCTCAAAAGTGAAGTGGGTGCCGGTCACATAGAATTTGCATTAACCTCAATTGCAAAACTCATTCTTGCAAAGGAAGATAAGGAATTCTCTGATTTCTATCTGAAAAAATCCAGGGGATTCATTCCTGAAAAGTTTTTCTTTATCACAATTTCCCGCACAAAGGATGAAATTTTACATGAGGTAAAGGCATCATTTCCTGTGGATTACTACAATGCAATTTCTAGGGGTGTGATATTCAAGGATTTCGCCGCAAGCTATTTCAGAGCAACAATTATACCACAATCCTGGACAGGTGAAAATACAGGCATATTTAGGAAAGATAAGGGCTCAGATAACATTCTTGAAGAGCTGATTTCTTTTCTGGATACCAACGCACAGAACAGCATGATTGTACTGAACGCCCTCACGGACCTTGTGGTCGCAAAAAAAATTGAACTTCTTGACCTTGTGACCCTGCTGAAAGGGCTCCAAAGAGTATCAAAAAAATGGGGTGGCGTGATTTACCTTCTATTGACCTCCAGTATTCTTGAACCTCAAAAAGAACTTCTTCTTATTGACAGTGTGGATGGTGTAATTACATTTGAGTGGAGCAAAAGCACAAAAACCTCTAGGCGGCAAAGGTTTATGTATGTGGAGAAGTTCATGCCGTTGCTTATGCATCTGGATAACGAAAGAATTACAAAATTTGCAATTGAAATTAATTCCCAGGAAGGACTTGTTGTCTCAAGTTATGTGAGGGTGTAAACATGGAGCGAATAAAAACAGGAATAACTGGACTTGACGATATGCTGAATGGGGGTTTTCCGACAGGGCATATTGTGAGTGTGCTGGGCGCCTTCGGTACTGGAAAAACATGCTTTGCAATACAGTTTCTTCACCAGGGCCTTGTTGAGGGTGAAAAAGCGCTGTTTATTACGCTGGAAGAAGAAGAGGAGTCAATTATTCAGAATGCACTCTCCTTTGGTTTTGACTTGAAGCCCTATATTGAAACAGAGAAGCTGGCAATCTACAAACTTCTTCCCTCAGAAGCAAAAAGTTCAATTGAAAAGATAAAAACAGAGCTTCCAAATGTGATCTGTGCATCTGGTATTAAACGCCTAGCTATTGATTCAATCTCTCTGCTCACAATGATGTTTGAGAATGAAGGTGAGAAACGCGAAACCCTTTTTGCTCTTTGCCAAAAAATAAAGAAAAGTGGTGCAACCGCTGTGTTCACCGCAGAAGCAAAGCCAGAAAATCCAAATGTTTCTAGAGATGGAATGGTAGAGTATGTTTCAGATGGTGTGATTGTACTTTACTATTTTGAGGACCCGCGACATGGAAGTGAAATTCGCACATTTCTCAAAATCTTGAAGATGCGAAGAACCCCGCATTCCAGAAAAATAAAGCCCTATGAACTGGGAAAGAACGGGATCACTGTGCTTTCCAAAGCAGAAGTTCTGGAGTGAGTGCATGTTTTACTATTTACATTCCTCCCCGTACTCGCATTCTTCTCAAAGTTAGAAATGTAAGTGTTCCCCAAAGAAGCACAGCAATGCCACATGCCACTGTGAGCGAAATTGCGGCTCCAGGTGTTCCAAGAGATGGAACTAAAAAGTAAAGAAGTGCGAAATTTACAAGTGCAGTCACTCCTAACACAAACCCCTCATATATCGGTTTTCCAAACCCAGTCCAGGTTGAAGCAAACACATCAGAAATTGCAAACAGCATCATTGCAGTGCTGAGCACTGGCAGCAGAAATGCAGCAGGAAGATATGCCTCAGGATAAAAAATGTGCATTATTTCATCAGGGAATGCATAGAAAATCAGGGCAAGGAACAGAGAAATGGAGGAAGTTAATCCGAGACCCAAACAAAGATTTTTTTTTAATTGTTTATCTTTTGCAGTTTCTGGAAGAATTACTGTGCCTACGGCGGATGGTGCAAACATGAACACGGCCATCAGTGTTTTTGCAGACATATAATATGCAAGCTCTGAAGTGCTCAGATATGCCCTGACAAACACAGCATCTAGTTGCATTACAAGAATATAAGCGATGGAAGAAACATAAAGAGGGGCTGAGAAACGGAGGATTTTTTTAAGCTGTGAAATCTGTATATGGCATTCACTCAATCTCCAAAATCTGCGGGGAATTGTGAGTGGCAGGGGAAGAATTGCAGCAAGGAGGTAAAAAACGGAAAAGATGAGGACATTAGGTGGAAACACAGCCAGCGATCCAAGGAGTATAATTCTGAAACCATTAGTTATGATGAAATAAATTGAAAGTTGGATGTACATCCGCATTCCACGAAGCCAGGAATAAATAAACTGGGAGATGAAAAACGAAAGTGCGATTAAAATGAGGGAGAATCCACCAACCCAGAACATAATTGGAATTGAGAAACAGAATACCTGAGCTGCAAAAATAGCCACATTCTCGGGAACATTTTTGTGCTTTCCCTCCCCTATAAGTCTGCTCATTGTGGTAAACACCCCAGCAAAAAGAGAATTGTAAAGAATCATTCCCACAGCCACAAAATATCTGAATATGCCAAAGTCCTCAAGCACCAGAAATCTTGCTGCAAGAAGGAAGAATACCAGGTTCAGAATGTAGCCGCCAGTATTTCCGATGCCCACAGTTACTGTGCTTATAAAATATTTTTTTGTCTCCAACAGTTCACCTCATAGTGTGTATTCCAGTTTTTTTGTATTGCAATAAACCCTGTATTCTTTCGTGATATTGCACATCTGATTGATAGCATCAGATAATGGCTTTGGAAGGTTCATCTTCTTTATGGCATTTGAAAGTTTGTAGCGGTCTATTTCCAGAAATTCATTCCATAGCCCGTTTTCAATAATAATGTTTTTCAGGTGGTTATATTCATCTGAATCTTTTTCAGGCATTTCAAGTTTCGGATATTCACGCAGTTTGATTTCACAGTTTCTGCCCTGGATTGCCTGGTAAGCATTTGCAAGTGCATACTGTAAAATCTTGCCCCTGATTTCTTCCATCTCTGCCTCGATTGCCTTTTTCATTTCTGTAAGTTCACCATACCTCGTAGCCAGTTTATAACCCTCTTCTTCACTGATTTCTGTCGGCCCATATTCTTCTATAAGGAGTGAGTGCCTTTTAAGAGGGCAGTATTTCCAGTACATGCACCAATCGCATAGCGCACTTGATGTGGGTTCAAATTCAGTGGCATTGATGATTTCAAATGCAAGTTTTCTTATTTCTTCCTTTAGCTTATCCAGGTCCTCTCTGCTCCGTACACTCTCCCGCTCCATTTCAAATCTGAGATAATGCCAGATGAGCTTCACTTCTTTTACATCCTCAAGTTCTTCCTCAACTGCGAGCTGGTAAATTGCGAGCTGTTCATTGCTCTCGCTCCACTCCTTTGTAGGATAGGAACCACTGGTTTTGTAATCATGGATTTCATATTTTCCCTCACCTGTTTTGTCCACACGGTCTATAACTCCTGTGATTTCTATACCCTCCTCCAGCTTAATTGTGAAGTCCTTCTCTATCCATAATGTGATTCCATGGTTGAAGGGATGGAACCTGCGATAGTATCCCTCAATGCACCTTTTCCCCACCTCAAAATAATTTTCAGGTGTATATTCCTTTTTTATGATTTTGATTTTTTCGTTCCAGTTTGTTTTCCAGGAAGATGTATAAAATTCAATGAGTTCTTCAAGTTTTGGCACTTTCCCGTTTCTTACATCTGTGTAAAGTTTTTCAAGGACTTCATGAACAAGGGTACCCAGGTATGTCTCTATCGTTGTACCTTCTGGCTCAATTCTATCTATTCTGGAAAGCTTGTACTGCAGCGGGCAATTCCTGTAAGTCTCAATACTGGAATAAGAGAGTTTTATCGCCATGTTTGAAGGAAGTACAGGGAAGTATATATAGATGTGGAGTGGGAGATATCCTCAAAATCACAAAAATTGAGTGTAATTGCCGGTAAATAAATGCCCTAGGATGGCTTTATTCTTCTCACTCCCAAATATGAGAACAGCAAATCTTTATGACCTAATTATTTCTGGTTGAACACCTAGAAATGTTTAAGTATTAAAAACGGTATTAGTATATTGGAGTTGAAAAAGATGGATGAGTTCATATTTCCTTCCAAATTGGAACAAAATGTGAATTTTACACATACTAAGTTATAGAGATGCCAATAAAAAAAGGTGATTATATGAAGAAAATAAAATTAAAACTTTACCTTGAGAATTCAGTAATAAGCATGTACTTTCAGGATGACGACCCTTATAAGCGCAATTTAACTCGCCAATTCTGGAAGGAAGTTTTACCAGATTTTGATGTGTATATCTCAGAGATGGTCCTTCGTGAAATTGACGGGATAAGGGATCTTGCTCTACGAAAGGCAACAATGAATTTGATTAGAAATTTCACAATCTTAGAAGAAATACCACAGGTTATTCAGTTATCCAACATTTATCTCTCTATGAAGCGAATGCCAAGGGGAGATGCCATTCATCTGGCTTTTGCAACTCTTGGCGGAATGGATGTATTTGTAACATGGAATAGCAAACATCTTTTCAAACCAAGTACTCAGGAAATGGTTGTTGAAGTTAATATACATTTAAAGTTACCAATTCCCACAATCTTAACACCGGAGAAATTTTTTGAGTTTGAAGAGGAGGTGTGAGATGCCTAAAAGAGAAGTTAATGAAAAAGAAATAGAAAGAATACTTAAACGGGTCCAGAGGGAATTTCCTGGCAATAAGTGTTTGCAGGATATTCACTACTACCGATATATCTTAGAATTAGAATGGGAAACAATGACGCCAGAGGAAATACTAGAGGATATAAAGAAAGGAGCGAGACGTATCAAGAAAGAAATGAAAAAACAAATAAGTGAGTAACATGATGTTCCTGCCACTTCATATAACAGAGACTGTCAACTTAACACCTCCTTGATCCAATAATTTGTAAACCCGACATCCTATACATGGACGGCAATGGCTTGCTCGTCATCAATATCCCAAGCACACCATACCCTATATTCTTTCAATCATCCCTCTATGTAAACCTATGTTTAAGAGGGGGATGGGATTGTGAGTATTTAACCCTTAAGTTGACAGTCTCACAGAAACCCCGACAGAAATCATTAATACTCTCAGATATATTGTGCGCTACGGTGATGCAATGTTCTATTTCGGTCCTGCAGGCATTCCAGAAAAATGCAAAACCTACACCGAGGCATTTGAATACCTACATAACATCGGGCTGAATGCAATGGAACTTGAGTTCGTGAGAGGTGCCAGAATAACTGTTGAGAGGGCGGAGGAGGTTGGTAGAGAGGCAGCAACGCACAGTATAAAACTCTCTGCCCATGCACCCTACTTCATCAATCTTAACTCAAAGGAGCGGGAGAAAATCGAGAAAAGCATTGTCCATATTGTAAGAACAGCCCAGGTTTCGGATGCAGCGGGTGCATCTCCCGTGGTTGTGCATGCTGGCTATTACTCGGGGAAAACTTCCAAGGAAGCAACGGAAATAATTGCCACAAACCTTGAAAGGGTAATTAAAGAGATTGATGAAAATGGCTATGCCGTGAAAATCGGACTTGAGACCATGGGAAAGGTGAGTGCATGGGGAACGCTGGATGAGATTCTAGAAATCTCCACCAAATTCAGAAATGTAATACCTATAATGGATTTTGCCCACATGTATGCCAGAAGCAATGGAAAAATAACCGAGGAAGCACAATTTGAAGAACTCGTGAGAAAGTACGAATCTGGAAATTTTGGGTTCATGCATGTGCACATGAGCAGTATCGCCTACACCTCAAAAGGCGAAAGAATGCACCTTACAATGGAAGATTCAAACGAGCCAGATTTCAGGAAAATTGCAAAGGTGCTGAAGAAGAGGGATTATCCCATCACAATTATATCAGAAAGCCCAGTGCTTGAGATTGACGCCCTGAAAATGAAAAAGATAATTGAGGAACTCCCATGAAAATTTTGCAGGTAACTCCATACTTTCATCCACATGTAGGTGGTGTAGAATCCCATGTGTATGCGCTAAGCACGGGGCTCTCAAAACTTGGACACAAAGTGACAGTGCTCACAGCCAATCACACAAACACCCTGCCAGAGAAAGAGATAATTGAAAACATAGAGGTTGTGCGGGTGCCCACACATGGAAACCTTTTCAATACACCAATTAACCCCTCAATTTTCTTTACCATAAAAAATCTGGATTTTGATATTGCACATTTACATTTCCCGCCTCCCCTTACCTCTTTCTTTGCATCCCTTCGCCTTGTTAAAATGAAAAAACCCTATGTGCTTTCCTACCACTGTGATGTAGAACTGGCAGTGCCATTTGGAAATTTGATTGTGGAAATTTACAGGAACACGATGGGCAAATATACAGTATTCCATGCATCTAAGATAATCGTGCACACCCGTACCTATCAGGCAACATCAAGGACCGTTTGGAATATAGAGCCTGAAGTGATTCCATCTGCAGTGGACACTCAGAGATTTAACCCTGAAAAGTTTTCTCAAGCCATAAGAGAGAAATTCAGGCACAAGAAACTTGTGCTTTTTGTGGGAAGGCTAGTATACCAAAAAGGTGTTAGATTTCTGATAGAGGCAGCGCTGAGATTACCCAAGGATACTGGTATTCTGATTGTGGGAGAGGGTCCAGAAAGAGAAAGGCTTGAAAGATTTGTTAAAATAAAAAATCTGGATACAAGAGTACACTTTCTAGGCAAGGTTTCTCCTCACGAACTTCCTTATTACTTTGCAAGTTGCGATGTTTTCGTGCTTCCTTCTGTTTCAAGGCTTGAGGCGTTCGGGCTTGTGATAGTGGAGGCAATGGCATCAGGAAAACCAGTGGTAGTTTCAGACATACCAGGCGTGAACGAAGTGATTGAAGACGGAAAAGAAGGGTTGCTCTGCAGACCCATGATGGAGGAAGACCTGGCTGAAAAAATAATGAAGATATTGAATGACCCTGAGTATGCAAAAAAACTCGGAGAGAATGGTAGAAAGAAGGTGCTGGAAAAGTACGAATGGAAAAAGGTAGCCGCACAGGTTTATGGTGTTTATGAAAAGGCGCTGGTGGGCATGCAGAAAACATAGAATTATTTTGTTTTTTCTATCACCCCGGTGCCCATCCTCTTAATAAACTATTTATATGCCCAACCATATTCCAGGTTGGTGGTAAGAATGGATTATACATTTACGGAAGAACAGGAAATGATAAGGGAAAGTGTCAGAGAGTTTGCAGAGCGAAAAATTGCACCGATTGCACTCAAAATGGAGGAAACCAGGGAAATTCCAATGGAGATTGTCAAAGGTATGGCTGAGCTCGGAATAATTGCTCCTACTGCCTCACCTGATTATGGGGGTGTGGGATTTGATGCGGTTACATGCGCAATAGTTGCAGAAGAACTTGCAAGGGCAGATCCAACTGGCTCAATTCCTGTGTTCTATCTAATCCAGGCATCATGGGGGCATGTGTTAAACAAATATGGTACACATGAGTGCAAAAGTGAAGTGTTTCCAAAGGTGACAAAAGGCGACTGGTTCCTTGGAATTGCCACCACGGAAAGTGATGCTGGCTCAGACCTTGGATCCACAAGAACAAGAATCACACCCACAGCAAATGGATATGTGGTGAATGGAGAGAAAATGTACATATCGGGTGTGAGGGAGGCATACACAAGAGGAGGAGGCCATGTCACAATAGCCAAACAAACACCAGAACTTGGCACCCGTGGGATGACACTGTTCTACCTTCCATTACAGAGCAAAGGCATAACACCTACATATGTGGATGACCTTGGAAGGGAGGGAATATCAACTGGAGGATTCACAATAGATAATGTGGAGATTCCAAAGCACTATCTTATTGGTGAGGAGAACAGGGGTTTCTATATTGTGCATGAGGGTTATGAATTTGCAAGAGGATTGATTTCAGTGATATGTGCTTCCGCAGGGCTCAAATCCCTGGAAAATGGAATGAACTACATTAAACAGAGGAAATGTTTTGGTACCCCCATTGGTAAATTTGAGGGTATCCAGTTCAAGCTTGCAGAGCATTACACAAAACTCTCAATGTTGAAAGATATGGCTTACAAGGCAATGCACACCATTGACTTAGAACAGAAGGGAAAGGCAAAGAGATTTGAGGTTTCTAAGGCGATTGCAATGGCAAAGATGTTTGCACAGGAATGGGCATGTGCAGCAATTGATGATGTAATGCAGTGGCAGGGTGCGTTCGGTTATACAAAGGAATGCCCCGACCAGTGTGCATGGAGGGCTGTGCGTTCCTTTGGCTGGGCAGAAGGCTCAAAAGAAATTATGAGAATTATTGTGGGGAGAGAACTTCTAGGCAAGGATTTCGTACCCTATAGATAAAAACCAGGGTGAGCCCATGGAGATTATCGTTCTCGTTAAACAGGTGCCCGACACAACTGAAGTTAAAGTTGACCCCAAAACAGGGACGCTGATAAGAGATGGTGTGCCAAGCATCCTCAATCCTTTTGACCAGTTTGCACTTGAAGAGGCTCTTAGATTCCGTGAGAAGAACAAGGATAAAATTCAGGTAAATGTGACTGTAATTTCCATGGGGCCCCCGCAGGCAAAATCCGCAATAATGAAGTGTCTGGCACTTGGTGCAGATAAGGGCATTCTGCTCAGCGACAGGGCATTTGCAGGTGCAGATACCTGGGCGACTTCACTCACACTTGCAGAAGCCATAAAGAAATGCGGAAAGTTTGATATTGTTTTTTGCGGTCAGCAGGCAATTGACGGAGATACAGCCCAGGTGGGCCCAGAGGTTGCCCAGCACCTCGGGATTCCGCAGGTAACCTATGTGGATTCAATTCAGGGCTTTGAAAACGGTAAACTTACTGTGAAAAGTTTGACTGATGAGGGATATAGAATTGTGGAAACAAAATTACCTGTACTTCTCACATGTTCCACACCCTCCTCCTTTGAACCTACAAATCCCTCAATGGCTGCAATTCTGAAAGCAAATAAGAAACCTTTTGAAATCTGGACAGCAGAAACACTTGGGGGGGACAAAAGCAGATTCGGACTTTCTGGTTCTCCTACACAGGTTTCCAGGGTGTATTCACCAGAGGCAAGAGGTAAAGGTGTGGTTTTCAAGGAGAATGTAGAGGATGCGGTGAAAAAAGTGGTTGAGGGATTGATTGAAAAGAAGGTGATATAAATGATTACAGTCAGTGAGAAGTGCATCGGTTGCGGAATCTGTGCAAAAACCTGCCCCTTTGGAGCGATTACAATTGTTGAAAAGAGGGCTGTAATAGGGGATGCATGTGTGCTCTGCGGTGCATGTGTTCAGGTATGTCCTGTGAAGGCAATTTCAATAGAAAGGAAGGGAAAGGTTGTTGACTTTTCAAATTATAGGGATGTCTGGGTATTTGCAGAGTGTGATGAGGGTAAGTTGAAGAATGTTGCACTGGAACTCCTTACAAAAGCCAGGGAACTTGCAGACAGCTTGCATCAGAAAGTGGGTGCAATTTTGATGGGTACAAATGTCCAGGAAAATATTCCAGTACTTGAAAAGTTTGGTGCAGATATTGTGTATGTGGCTGAGCATAAGATGCTGGAACCCTACACAACAGATGGATATGCACCTGTGATTATAGGTATGATTTCAAAATACAATCCCAACATTGTACTTTTCCCTGCAACAAAGGTAGGGAGAGATCTTGCACCGAGGATTGCGGCAGCACTCGGGCTCGGGCTAACTGCGGACTGCACAGGTTTGAGCATAAAGGACGGTTTACTTCTCCAGACAAGACCTGCATTTGGTGGAAATGTGATGGCAGATATTCTATGCCCGCACACAAGACCGCAGATGGCTACTGTAAGACCCAATGTATTCAAAAAGGCAGAGCATCCGAGAAAGGCAGAGCTTGTTAAAGTTCCTGTTGACATAAAGGAGCACACGATAAGGACAATTGTGAAGGAAATTGTAAAGACCACAACGCCTGGGATGAAGAAAATTGATGAAGCGGATGTGGTTGTTTCTGGTGGTAGAGGCATCGGATCAAAGGAGGGGTTCAAAATTCTTGAAGAACTTGCAGAACTCCTTGGCGGTGCTGTGGGCGCCTCTCGTGCGGCTGTTGACCTTGGGTGGATGCCTAAATCCCAGCAGGTTGGACAGAGCGGAATTACTGTGGCACCTAAACTGTACATAGCATGTGGAATCAGTGGCACAATCCAGCATCTGGTTGGAATGAAGGACTCAAAGGTAATAATTGCGATAAACAAGGATCCAGAGGCTCCCATCTTTAATGTGGCAGACTATGGTATTGTGGGTGACTACCAGAAGGTGGTTCCGCTCCTGATTGAGGAATTGAGAAGAGCGCTGAAAAAATGAATGTACTAATAATTGGATGTGGTGCAATCGGAACTGCAATTACCCGTGCGCTACAGCATAACCCGAAGATAGAGAAAATTTTTCTGATTGATAACAAGGAGGAGTATATCCGTCTGCTGAGCGAAAAATATGACAAGGCTATGGGTTGCAAATTTCCTGATGTGCTTTCGGAAGTGCATCTGGCTATAGAGTGTGCATCCCAGAGTGCTGTTGCCCAGTATGTGCCCACAGTACTTGAGCGTGGTGTGGATGTGCTCGTTCTTAGCGTAGGTGCGCTTGCAGATGATGGACTGAGGGAAAAAATTTTTGAAATTGCAAACGCTAGAAACGCAAGGATTTACATTCCCTCTGGTGCGATTGCGGGAATTGATGCTGTGTGTGCAGTCAAAGGCGAAGGCATCTATGAAACCCTGCTCGAAACACGCAAGCCACCTTCTGCCTTTGAGGAAAAGGTCCTTGCAGAAAATGGACTAAATAGGGTTTCAATAAAAACGCCAGTAACAATTTATGAGGGAACTGCAAGAGATGCTGTGAAAAAATTTCCGAAAAATATCAATGTGGCTGCAACGCTTTCGCTCGCAGGCATGGGATTTGACAAGACAAAAGTGAGAATTGTAGTTGACCCTGGAATAAGCACCAACATCCACAGAATTTTTGTGAAGGGAGATTTCGGCGAAATGATACTTGAAACCAGAAACAAGCCATTTCCACATAATCCAAAAACCAGTTATCTGGCAGCACTCTCTGCCATCAATGCAGTAAGAAAAATTACAGAAAATGTGTGGGTGGGTGTGTGATGCGCAGTTTAAGGAGTTTTGAAGGAGGAATTTTTGGTTTTCTTCTCCTGCTTGCTCTCATTCCATCAACATCTTGTATTATTGACTGGGAGAATAATACTGATCTTTCGGTGGAAAATGCGAGCCTGTTCAGAAAGCCAGGAGAACTTTCAGAAACTTCAACAGGAAATCTCACAGAGTTTCTGGCAAATGCCTATTTCATAGATGTGAGTGCGAAACTCGGGCTTCATCTGGGTGAAAACAACAACCGCACATTTTTATACCCAGTTTGTGCGAATAATTCTACATGGTTATATTCCCTCACGGACCAGAATGGTGTCCTGCTCACCTATCCCCATATTTACGATGGCACAAATGTTACCAACATAACAGAGAATGTTAGAAATGTCACACTTCCGAGAACGCCAGGCGAGGTTTACGGTGTGGGATGGAATGGAACACACTGGCTCATAGGGGGAACCTGCAGGGACGGTGAAGGTTATCCCTATCTGGTTTCCTATGATGGTATCAATTTCACAAATATAAATCTGACAAATTCTCCATTTGGCAGGTTTACATGGGGTGCAATCTGCTCAGTAGTATGGAACGGCACGCACTGGCTGATAGCAGACACAGAGCACACCCTCGCACTATTTGATGGTCTCAACTTCACAAATCTTACACCCAAACTTGAGGCACTTGGATGGAGCATGCCCAGTCACTGGACAAGGGAACAACACATGAGTATTGGATGGAATGGAACACACTGGCTGATTATGGTTGGAAATGCAAGCAACAATGCAACATCTTACAAACCAGCAAACATTGTGCTTTGGGATGGTGCGGAGAACTGGACAGACCTCACACTTGAATTAAATCTTCCTGTGTGGGATATCGGCACTTACAGGATTGCATGGAATGGGGAGTTCTGGCTCTTTGGCACAGCGGAGAGTTCCTGGGATAACTACGGCATTCCATCGCCACCTGATAGCCAGGTAATTAAGTTTGATGGTAGGAATTTTTATCGGATAGGAAATCTGTTTGCAAATTCTACAGACATCTCAGATGTGATATGGAATGGAAAGTATTTTCTTATTGTTGGCTGGAACCATACCAGAAATGTTACGGGTTTAGAAAATTATACAGAAACGCAGGTTTATCTCTGGGATGGGCAAAATGCACCGGTAGAAATCACACACAGAATAGAATCTGATGTTGGCTATCTCAAAGCCCAGTATGCACTCTGCGGCGGTTTTGCCGCACTTTCTCTAGATGGTAGGTGCTGGCTCATTGGGGGTGTGAAATCCCAGTTTCCACATAAGTATGCACTTCCTCAAATTCTGGAGACAAATGTAAGCGAGGAGGTTTTGCTCGGAAAAGAAAGGGCAAGTGATGTGGATGGTGGTTATCTTGTTAACTGGACATGGGATATCTGCGGTGATAAACAGTATGGAGATGCAAAAATAAACATTTCAGAGCCAGGTATTTATAACTGTTCTCTCACCACAACAGACAATGATGCCCAGGTATTTGTGTATAATTTTACAGTTGTGGTGCATGGTGGCTGGCTTAACGGGAGTGTTCACCCTGAAAATGCAACTGTTTTTGTTGATGGTATCCCTGTTAGTACCTCATCTGGGCATTTTAACATTTCCCTTAAACCAGGTTCGCACACTGTGAATGTTTCATGTGCTGGCTATTCTGATTACAATCAAACAGTGCTCATCGGGGATTTTGCAGAAACGCAGATGGAGATTGTGCTTACCCCACTGCTAGAGTTTGCAGTACATCCCTTTTTCCTAATGATCCTGTGGATTGCTAGCTATCTTATGTGCTGTAGGAAATGGCGGATTGCTCTGCGGTAAAACCTGGGCATTCCCAATGCCCTTAGTGCTCAATCAACTTTAACAGGATTGCCTTCTGGACATGTAATCTGTTTTCAGCTTCATCAAACACTACAGATTGGTTGCTATCCAAAACCTCATCAGTGACTTCATAGCCCCGATGTGCAGGAAGGCAGTGCATGAAAATACAGTCCTTCTTTGCCTTCTTCAGTAATTTCATGTTCACCTGATAGGGCTTGAAAATCTTTTCCCTTTTCTCTTTCTCAGCTTCATCCCCCATTGATACCCACACATCTGTATAAATTATATCTGCGTCTTTCACTGCTTTCTCTGGCTCCTCAATTATCTCAATGGTTTTGCCTTTTTTCTTTGCTATGCTCTTAGCCTTCTCTAAGATTTTGCTGTTTGGGTAGTAGGCTTCTGGGCAGCATGCAACCATGTCCATACCTACAATTGCTGCACCTAACAGAAGGGAGTTGCACACATTGTTTCCGTCACCTACATAAACCAATTTCAGTCCCTCAAAACCTCCTTTGTGTTCCTTTATTGTCATGAGGTCTGCAGCACACTGGCACGGATGCTCTAGGTTGTCAAGAGCATTGATCACAGGTACTGTTGCATTTTCAGCCAGTTCAACCATCATGTTGTGGTCAAATGCCCTGTAGACAATAGCATCTACATACCTTGAGAGTACCTTTGCTGTATCCGCAATTGTTTCCCCCCTGCCCAGCTGCATGTCTTTGGGGCTGAGATAGAGAGCATGCCCTCCCAGTTGTGTGATTCCTACTTCAAACGAAACCCTTGTTCTTGTACTGGGCTTTTCAAAAATCATTCCAATACTGCGATTTTTTAATGGCTCCAGAACCTCATGGTTCTTTGTTTTTGCCTTTAATGTCAATGCTTCCTCAATAAGTTCATGCAGATAATCTTCCATATCCAGCACAGAAATCAAATCCTTCTTCATGGCAATCACCTGATATCCTTAACTTGAAATTGGATATATATTTTACGCCAGAACTCCAACTCCCAAAAATTTTATTTACAAGGTTGCATATGGGGTAGGGGAGTATGGGAATATGGCAACAATCAAAGTGAAATGTCCCAAGTGCGGCATAGAAATGGATGCACCGGATAACCTGGATCGCGTTTTCTGCCTTGGGTGTGGCACCCCGATTAATGTGAAGGAAGGCACTGCAAGTGCTGATGGGCTGGAAAGATGCAGCAGGTGTGGAAATATAATCTCACTTGAGAATAGAAAGCACAAGTGCTCAGTTTGCGGAAATGAATTCTGTGAAATGTGTCCAGTGCCACATATCCCGCCAGAAAATGACAAGATTACTGTAGATGTGCATTACAGATACAGGTTCTACAGCGAGACTAGATGGTTTGTGGATGTTGCTCATTTCCCGGAGAGTTTGCCAAACCCGCTCTGCCAGAACTGTTATGAAAATGAATTTGAGAAGGCGATTCAGAAGGCAAAAACGAAGATAAAGGCATGGAGAATAGAACTGGGAAAGGATGAGGAAGTCAAAATCCTGAAAGAGGAGTATCCACAGCCAAAGAAAAAGAAACTTGAAACCGCTAGAGAATTTCTGAAGATGATTTCCAGCGGTGAAGAGTGATGGAAAAAACCCACATTCTTTCTGCTGCAGAGGATTTCAGGGCTGAAAGTGTGGCTTTGATGCGGAGACTTGTGGCAATTCCCGCAATTGCCCCTGAGAATGGTGGCGATGGAGAATATACAAAGGCGAAATTCCTTCTGAATTATCTGGACAGAATAGGGTTTGATGAACTTAAATGGTATGATGCAAAGGATATGCGCGTGAGCAATAACTATCGCCCGAACATTGTTGCAAAAATTTACGGGAAAAACAGGGAACGCACTATATGGTTCATATCACATCTGGATATCGTACCTCCTGGTGAACTTTCAAAATGGGATACAAATCCCTATGAGTGCGTTGAAAAGGATGGAAAACTCTATGGGAGGGGTACAGAGGATAACGGTCAGGCAATTGTTTCTACCGTGATTGCTGCAAGAATTCTGAAAGAACTCTCAATTGTCCCTGATTACAACATGGGACTTGTATTTGCTGCTGATGAGGAGCAAGGAAGTAATTATGGACTGAAATTTCTTGCTACCCAGGGAATATTTACAGAGAAGGATATGGCTGTGGTTCCAGATTATGGTAACCCTGAGGGTAGTGTGATAGAAGTGGCTGAAAAATCAATTCTGTGGCTCAAATTCACGGTTGTTGGTAAACAGACACATGGTTCAAGACCTGACACAGGTATAAATGCACATAGGGCAGGTGCCTATTTCATATGCGAACTGGATAGGGGGCTGAAAAAGAAATTCAATAAGGTAAATGAAATTTTTGAGCCATCAGTTTCCACTTTTGAGGTCACGAAGAAGGAAGCGAATGTACCCAATATAAATACAATCCCGGGCAACGATGTGTTTTACTTTGATATGCGCATACTTCCCGAGTATGCACTGGATGCTGTGCTTGAGTATGTGAAAAAGATTGCTACAAAAATTGAGAAGAAATTTAATGTGAAAATCAGTTTTGAGGCGGTGAACCAGGAAAATGCTGCACCTCCAACACCTGTTGATAGCGAAGTTTACCAGCGGCTGGCTGGCGCAATTACAGAATTGCGGGGAATAAAACCAAGGGCTGTGGGTGTTGGTGGAGGTACATGTGCTGCAATTTTGCGGAAACAGGGCATCCATTCAGTGGTCTGGGAAACACTGGATGAAAAGGCACATGAAATAAACGAGTACGCCTGGATTAAGAACATAATCGGAGATGCAGCGGTGTTTGTTAGAATGATGGTATAGGATATCTCTGACCAGTTGCAGAAGTCATCATTCCATAGCAAGATACGGAGAGTACCTCAGAACATTTTCCATGTTTTTTTGTGCTTCCCAGACGCTTTTGCATTCGCAGGTGTAGGAAAGCACATCAGGTTCCTGCGTGAGATTATACTTCTTGAGAAGGTTGTTGCAATGCTCATCACATTTTCCGCAATTATGAATTCCTCGCTTTTTTCCACTACCAGATGGATGGGAAATCACGGGAATTCTGATGGTTTCCCTTGCCTTCTTCAGCACCTCAAAAATTGACCAGAACCATGGAGCCCTGTATTCATCTCTCAGAAACATTTTTTCCAGAAATGTGCCTTTCTGCACATTCACAGGATTTACGGAAATCACATCCGCATACTTTGCAGCAACCTGAATTGATCTCAGTGTGTCCTCTATAGCTTCTGCTTCTGTGAGAAATGGGGGTTTCAGAAGGAGGTAAATTCTAACACGAATGCCTGCACTCCGCAACTTTTCTGCTGCATTCAAGTATTGTTGCACAGTCGTGCCTTTTCTTACACATTTATCTAGTACTGTCTGGCTAGCAGTTTCCATCCCTAGCGCAACTTCAAGTTCCTGACAGTGATGCATCAGCTGTAGTGCTCTTTCTGCGAATTCGGGGCGCGTTTCCACAAGCACACGCTGACACCTCTCCCCAAATCTCTCCAAGATTTTTTCCTGTGTCTCCGTAGAAATTTCTGCGGTGTCAAAAAAACTTCCTGATGTATATATTTTCACAAATTCCTCATTCTGATAGGATGAGAGTGCATTTTCCACCTGTGCAATGATCTGGGCATCTGTTATATCATCAGAGGATTCTGAGTTGTAGCCACACATTAGACAACCAGATTTCTTTGCCCAGAAACAACCCCTCGTGCGAAGTACCACCACAAAAACTCTTACAACTTTTCCATCAAGATTTTCCTTTTCATGCCAGATTGCAGCAGGAAATGTGTTATCTTTCATCAATGTCCACCCTCACAATAACCCTGTCCCCGTCCTTTAGGTTCAGCACTTTTCTCAAATTATGCTTTGAAATTACTTCAAGAATATCGGTATATGCAGAACGCTCTGGTATCACCACTGCGCATGGCAGTTCAAGAATTGTTGCCCTGAAACATTTAACATTCCCGTATGTTCTGTCCTTTTCCTGAAAACCTTTAATAAGAATTCCCGGGCGCTCCTTGAGTGCATAAAGCGCTGGTGTGCTTTCCTTCTCAAGTTTGATGTTCAGGGTGCCAGGGTATGGTGTGAACCCCAGGATTTCAAAAATCTGTTCCACATACTGCTCCTTGCCAAGATAAAATTTGCCTTCACCCATTCCTCTGCTCACATAACCCACGAATTCCAGACGACTTTTTCCCTGAAGAATGCTTTCCAGTTCTTTATACATTTTGAGAATTTCCATTTTACCTTTTTCTGTGATTCTTACTTTTGAACCTCTCCCGGACATTTTTGCGATCAATTCCATTTCCGCAAGCTGTTTCAGATAGAGGGCACCTGATTGCTGGCTTTTTTCAAGGAGTTTGCCAAGTTCCTGGGTGGTTATTTCTACCCAGTCGTTCATACCCCCAAGTTCTGCAATTTTTTTGAGTGCAAAGAAGAGTTCAGGTTTCATCGGAATATGCAAGGCAGAGTGGGTATATATAATTTGAGCCTCATATGTGCCAGTCTTCAACACAGCAAACTTCTATTGCGCATAGAAAAATACCGCCATTATGTATGAAATTTATAGACTACACACCGCTCCAAATAACAACCCATATAAACTACCTCATATATTCATGAAAACATGAGAGCAGGCGCAGGAGTACAGATTGTAGGAATTTGTCTTCTTGTTTCACTCCTACTCAACACAGGAGTTAATACAGGAATTGCAAAAGGGGATGCAAAAGGGGAGACAGTAGTGCTCTGGGACACAGATGTAGATTTTTCTGCTGGTTCCCTTACAAATCTTTCCATTTCAGGTACAGGCACAGCTGCAGTGCTCACAATGAGTTATGTGGATGCCTGGCTAAAATTGAGTTTCGCAGAACAACCTTCAGCCAGAGAAGGATGCAGCATGGTATTTGCAGATGGCATCTTTGTGCTTTTCGGAGGTAGATCTGGCACGCAATATTTCAATGATACATGGGTGTTCTCAGAAGGAAAATGGATAAAAAAATCTGGGATAAATGCCCCGGAGCCAAGAGCGTTTTCCGGAATGGCTTACTCCCAGAGCAACGGAACGGTGTACTTGTTCGGGGGGAGGAATGCAACCGGCGTCTTTGGAGACTTGTGGACATATAACCTCACAGCGGATACCTGGACAAAAATAACGACATACGCCCCTCAGCCCAGATATGGCTGCACCCTTACATATTACCCACCAGCAAACAAACTCCTTCTTTTTGGTGGTAACAACTCCACAACAGCCCTCAATGATCTCTGGGAATACACTCCTTCAACAAATTCCTGGTTATATAAATCATCCTCCCCAATAGGAAGATATTTTCATGGAATGGTTTTTGCACCCCAAACTGGATTATTGTATGTTTTTGGTGGCTTGAATGCAACAGCCCTATCAAATTTCTATCAATATAATTACTCAACAAATTCATGGGTAGCTCTTTCATCCCCATCCCCACCCTCGCCTAGGTATGGACATATAATGGGCTACCTTAATGGAAGTATTGTGGTTGCCTCTGGTTCCAACGGCTCAAGCAATCTTTCAGACACATGGAGGTTTTCAATTTCAGCAAATTCCTGGCAACAGTTATCACTCTCCTTACCTGTTTCTCCTGTGGTGCTCCCAGGTGTTGCATTCTCCCCATTACAGATTTTCTCTGCTGGTGGTCTCAATACACAGTCACAATCAATCAACCAGTTCTTTCCAGCATTTACCAATGGAATTTTTGAAACCCAGGGAATAGATACCCAGCGCACCCACACTTCCTATCTCTATCTTCGGTGGAACCCCCCTCTCCAGACGCATGGAGCAATAAGGTGTCAGATTGCAGCAAACGATGACAATACCACATGGGTTTTCAAAGGTCCTGATGGAACTTCTTCATCTTACTATGAGAATGGTTTCGGACAAAAAATAAACGCTTCTGGAAGATATATAAAAGTGAGGGCGTACTTTATCTCGGAAAACGGGATTTACTCCCCATTCCTTGATTCAATCTCAATTTCATTCAATCGCCCTCCAGATGCTCCCACACCGCTTACACCATCTGGAATATGCCAGAATCATAGTTTGAATTTTGCATGGAATTTCAATGATATTGACATGGATTATCAGACAGCATTCAGAGTACAGGTGAGCACATCCTCAGACTTCAATTCTCCTGTTGTAGATTCAGGTGTAGTGCAATCTGCAGCGCAATCATGGACATATTCTGGCTTAGGAGATGGAATATATTACTGGAGAGTTGCTTGCAGGGATTCATCTGGACTCTGGAATGTCTCAAATGGGGTTCAATTCACACTGGATACCACACCACCATCCGCCTCCCTAACAATAAATTCAAATGCAGTATATACAAACACCCCGAGCGTCACATTAACAATAACCTCTTCTGATGCAGGGAGTGGATTGAGAGATATGTGCTTTTCAAATGATGGTTTAGTGTGGAGTGCCCATGAAACACCAGTAGCCACAAAAAGCTGGACACTTTCAGAAGGTGATGGGGTAAAGGTAGTGTACCTCAAATTAAGAGATAATGCAAACAATTCCTTCATCTGCAATGACACAATCATTCTGGATACTACGCCGCCATCAGCAACAATTACCATTAACAATGACACACTTTACACAAATACAGAAAATGTTTACATTCAGGTGTATGCAAGCGACGCAACATCCGGCGTAGATGCAATCCGTCTCTCAAATGATGGGAATTCCTGGGGGGAATGGCAGTCAATCACTCAAAACATTCCATGGACTCTCCAGTCAGGGGACGGGCTGAAAAAAGTTTATGCACAGGTGAGGGACAAAAGTGGGCTTACTACAACTACTGCAGACACGATATATCTTGATAAATCTCCACCACCCCCACCTCAATTTTACCCAGAACCTCCTTACACACCTGGTTATTCAAATACAGTGTCCTGGTATCCTGTGGAAGATGCAATCTCTGGAAATGTTGCATACAATGTGGAATGCTCAACTACACCCTCATTTTCATGGACTGCAAGTTCCGGCTGGATATATTCCACAACCTACACATTCACATCCCTGAGTGAGGGATATACTTATTACTACAGGGTGAGAGCGAGGGATGGGCTTGGAAATATTGGTGCTTACTCACAAATTGTGAATTCTACACAGGATGCAACTGCACCTATAACAACCATAACAACGCCAGATGAGATTTATTTTAACGCTGAGAACATCGTGCTTTCTTGGAAAGCAGTGGATTACACATCAGGACTTTCAGGGAGATACAGAGTTCAGATATCTGGAGATAACACATTTCTCACCACGGTGATTGACACATATGTCTCTGGCTCCACAAGTGCTCTGGAAACCATCTATCATGCACCAGCCCTGCAGGATGGAAAATATTTCTGGAGGGTAATGGGCGAGGATAACGCAGGAAACTGGGGAGCATATTCCTCAATCTCTACATTTTATGTGTGTTCTTCAAAGCCGAGAATAGTGTGCAACGCATATGTATATGGATGGTATTCTGCAAACCCGGGAAGTGTTATTGATGTGGACTTTTATGCCCAGGGTATTGCCCCACTCTCTACTGCCAGATGGCGCCTGCCTGGTGGTGAATGGCATATAGTTTTCCAGGGTGCATATTCTGAATATACACAGAACTGGGGGTTGCCATGGGAGGAAATGGGTGAAGGCACGAATCAAATCAATGTTGAAGTGATAGATGCTGCTGGAAATTCTGAAGAAGCAATCATCTATTTCCTAAAGGATGTCCATGCACCACAGACATCTGCCTCAATCTCTGGGTTGCTAGGAATGAATGGATGGTATCTCTCAAATGTGAGTGTGCATCTTTTTGCTACAGATGAAATCTCAGGAATTTCAAAAATCATTTACAGAATTTTTGATGGTGTAATCTGGAGTGATGAAAGTGAATATTCTGGTGAGGTTAAGCTGAATAGAAGTGGGATTTATACCATAGAATTCTACAGTATAGACAGAGCAGGAAATTACGAGGAAAAACAGAGAATTGAAATAAAAATTGATATGGAAGTTCCCGAGACTTTTTCAGATGCAGGGAGTGGATGGTATTCTGTGCTTCCTGTATTTGTGAACCTTACCGCAAATGATAGAATTTCTGAGATTTCTGGTATTTATTACTCAATTGACAGCGGAAATTACATTTTTGAACAGAATTTCACAATCCAGATTTCGTTAAGCACCGAGGGTGTGCATCTCATTTCATATTTTGCTGTGGACCATGCAGGAAACAGGGAGGTTGAGAAGAGAGTAACGGTGTTAATTGATACCACACCACCAACCACTAACGCCATCATAGAGCGCACTGGCGAAAATGCTACACTCAGATTTTCCGCAAATGATACAATTTCTGGTGTAAATCAAACCATATACTGGGTTTTCAACAACACCACAGGGAATCAAGAGTTATATTGCTCTGGCGTTTATGTTGAACCCGTCAATTTGACAGAGGGAAATTGGACGATTCTCTACTACTCCATTGACTGTGCTAACAATCATGAAATTCTTGAGCAAAAGGAGATTATTATTGACTGGCAAAAACCATCTGTTTCTATCACAATCAACAATGGATCTTGTGGCACTCACAATCGCACAGTGTGGATTTCAGTTAACTGGAGCGATAATCTTGGTATTGCAGGAATTTCCTTCAGCAATGATTTCTATAACTGGACTGCGCTGCAACTCCCAGAAACAATGATTTCCTGGGAACTTCCAGATGAAGATGGAGAACATACTGTTTACTGCAAGGTTGTAGATTACGCTGGTAATGAGAACATTACAAGCTGGAAAATTTATCTTGACAGAAAAGCACCTCAAATCTTTGACTTCAGTGTGCCTTCGCTGGTTTGTGGTAACTCAACACTGATGTTGAGATTTTATTTATCTGAAAATGCCCAGAGCAGTATATATTTTTTGCATGAAAACCGCACAGATGTTATTGCAGAAAATCTTACAACCACAGAATTTCCATGGCATGTGCCGCTACTGAATTGCGAAGGAATTCTCTATCTCAAGGTTTGGGATGCGGGTGGAAACGAAGCAGAATTTTACTCAAATTCTTTTAGAGTTGACTCAACACCTCCAGATGTTGAAAGTGTGCACCCAGAGGTTGCAGAGCCCAGGACATGGATTGAAATTACATTCACAGAAGATATGGATAAAGAGGCAGCGGAAAGAAGCTTTGTGATCCAGCCATATGTGTCAGGTAAATTTTATTGGCCTGACAACAGAACTCTTATATTTGTGCCTGAAAGGAACCTTGATGAGGGTGCTACCTATAGTATCATTATAAAAAGTGATGCCAGAGACTTGGCAGGTAATCATATCAGCCAGAGAGTTTCATTTGTGCAAGTGAAATCTTATCTCTATTACTATGTTCTTTTAGGTGTGTTAATAACATCTGTGGTTGCTGTGTGCATTTACTGGTACTATAAACGGAAAAAAAGGCGAAAAATGCAGGTAAAAGTGTTCTGAGGCATTGCTCACCCAATCAACAGAAACTCTAAAATAGTTACCGATTATTTGTGATGCATGAGCCTTGCAGCAATTCTAGTGAGGGTGTCGCTTCTTCTTGCAGCTGCATTTGTGCCCTCTCTTATTTACCTGATTTTCATACGAAATATTGAAAAATTCAGCAGGGAACCTTGGCGAATGGTACTTACAGTTTTCGCAAGAGGCGCATTTTATTCTATTATAATTGCCATTATTCTGGAAGTGCTTTTCTATTACCTCTATAAAACCCAGATTGAAAGAATCTACATTGTTCTTTCTGAAAAACAAACAATTGAAATGATAGTACTTGCTTGTGTGGTTGCACCTTTTGTTGAGGAACTTGCAAAATTATTTGCAGTGAGGAGAGCCAAACCAGAAATTGATGAACTTGAAGATGGTTTTATTTATGGGGCTGCTGCAGGACTTGGGTTTGCAGCTACAGAAAACCTACTTTACGAACTTGGTTTTGCACTTACAGGCAATTTTCAGGATTTTGGTTTTCTTGTGCTCATGCGGAGTATTTCATCCACGCTCCTACATGCTAGTGCTTCTGCAATTGCTGGCTACGGATTAGCATCTATATATCTCAGAGGAGAATATGGAAAGGCGATTTTTCTGCTGGGTGGAGCAATGGGCCTGCATGCCCTCTTCAACCTTTTCGCCTCCTTCGGGATAATTTTTGGGGGTTTATGGTACTCAGGGCTTGTGGGCTTTGTCTTTTCTGCGGCACTGGCTATTACTGCAATCGGTTATGTAAGGGACAAAATAAGGCAGTTGGACATGCAAGGAAGATATTAACCAATAGAAAGTGGTCAACACATGATAGATATCAAGAAAGATATAAATACAGATTTGATAATCAGCTATGCGGTGATTAAATGAAAGCAAGCAGCATGATATCTCTATTGTTAATGTGGGTTCTGATTTCTGGAGCATATATTCCTCAACTGACGCCAAAGAATGTCTCTGCTGGCTCCACAATGGAATGGACCTGGAAGTACGAAACAAATAGCACTGTAAAAGGGATTTCAATTACAGATGATGGGAAGTACATTGGTGCATATGACTATGCTAACAATATATATCTGTTTGAGGCTGATACGGGAAGCCTGGTCAAAACCTGGCAGTTTGGTGCCGAGGTGAAGGGGATAAAAATTGCGAAGAAGGCAGACCCGCCCCTGCTCTTCGTTTCGGATAACAAAAGTGTGCGTGTCTACCGCCAGGATATGAATGTTCCAGCGAGAGTATATAGTCCAAATATCCCTCTAGCATACGGCTGGAATGCATCCCAACCAAGACCTGGCAATATTACTGGCTTTGATATCTCTGCGGATGGAAAATTACTGATGGTAACATATTACTACCGCTGGGGGAATGTATGGAAATATAATGTCTCCATGTACAATGTGGAGACAGGCACGGAAATGTGGAACTACCAGGCCCAGTTTTCGGATGCAAAGGCAAAGTATGGATTGAGTGCATCGTATGATGGAAAGTTTTTTGTGGTTGGTGTGTCTGAGACAGATACCTATGTCAGAATTGAACTTTACGAACGGGACAGCCCGTACGGTCCAAAATGGCAGTCAGACAGATTAAGAGACAACCTGGGTAGTGGTTATCTTTCCAGGATTACCGCGCTTTCAATCTCCAATGATGGCAGTGTGATTATGGTAGGGACCAACAATGCAGTTCTGAAATTCATTCAGACACAGAATGTGGAAGTGTGGAGAGTTGATGGAATCCGTGACCCTGTGGCAATTTCAATGAATTATTCGGGTAGCGAGGGAATTGTGGCATTCTACAACCAGAAGCTGGACAAACACATGATTTCCTTCATGGACCTGGCAACCATGAACGACAGTAAGAGAATCAAATGGAACTGGAGCACGCCAGATGACAACAGGATCGTGAATGCAGTTATGGACAAGGAGGGGCAGTATATTGTAGTTTCAACTGCAAAAAATATGTGGTTGATTTACGCGCCAGTTCACAAAGCTTTCAGGAGTATTCAACTCTCAACAGACTTTGAGCTTGTAAGCAATATTGACCTGAGCAGGGATTCTGCGGACAGGGTTGCACTCGGTGCGGCATACAGAGAGATAGACAACCCTGCTGGGGTTTACATGTTTGACAACCCAAAGGCAATCAAACCACAACCGTGTGAGATTTTTGGTTTCTTTGATGTGACAACGACATCCATGAATGTCACATGGGGTGTGAGCACTGCACCTGATTTCCAGCAGTATGAACTTTACTGCGACCCCAATCTCAATGTAATTTCCACAAATCCACAGAATGCAGAAAAACATTTCGTGATTACAAACAAGGATAAGAATTATCAACAGGTTACAGGATTGCAGCCTGGAACAACCTATTTCTTTAAATTGAGAGTAGTCTGCATTACAGAACTGTATGCAGATTCGCAGGTAAAACAGAAAATGACAGAAGTGCCACCTCCTCCACCAGATTATACCCCATATATAGTTGCAGCGGTTGTGGTCACTGCGCTGGTAATCTTTCTGCTCTGGTACTTCTATCTGAGGCACAAGATTCCGGAGTGGAAAGAAAAACGAAAGAAGAAAGGCAAGGGTGTAGCATGGCACCAGAGACCAGGAGAGTACCTACCACCAGGTTTTGAATGAAAATATAAATTCTTATTTTTTCTTTCCCTTCTTCTCTGTTTTCTGGACTACATGGTTGGGACAATTGGCGTTAAGAGGTACTTCCAGCACTTCAAACACATTTCTATAACCATCATAGTATATAAGATTTTGAGGGAGCGCCGCATACTCTTTTGAAATAATTTTTATCCCACAGAGCACTTGAAGAGCTGCAATTACTGCAGTAGTTGTGATTTCTGCAGGGAGTTTGGGGGAGTATATAGTTACATCTTCTCTGCCAGAGCATGAAAATACTTGTTCCAAATTTTTGAAATGGGTTTTGTTCATTCCACATTCTATGCATGATGTGCGGGGTGGAATTACAACCTGTACTTTACCAGAAGTACCCAGAGTGCCTCCATCCACCAGGGGAATGCCATAATAATATGCATGGGAATTTATATACAGTCTTGCCATGATGTTATCCAGACACCCAAAGATTATATCAAACTGTTTGAGAAAATCATCTGGTAATTCCTGAATGGGTTTTGAATACCATGAAACCTTTATACTTTTATCCAGGTTTTTCAATTCTCTTGCAAGAACTTCCGCTTTCAGTAGCCCCTGCTCTGCATCTTCTATCCGGAAAAGTGCACATCTGCTTAAATTTGATTTGACAATTTTGTCCATGTCCACAATAGTTATATTTTTAAAACCTGAGAGTACAAGATTTTTTCCCACCTCATTTCCAAGTGCACCTGCACCCACGATGAGTGCCTTACTTTTCAGAATTTGATTGAACTTAATCCACGGAATTCTTTTTTCTCTATCAAACATATCTTCGTCATGCATTCCAACTTTCAGCAACTTTCGTGTTTTTCCGCCCATTTAACTGCTGCCTCCTGATGCTTTTTTAAATCCTTTTTTCTCCAGTTTTTGCAGTATTGCCTCTGCTTCTTCCTTCTCTTTCTGATATTCCTCTTTCTCTTTCCTTAATTTTTCTATCACTTTTTCAGCATTATTTTTTACCTCATAGAACTTTTTGATCGCAGGCGCGATTTCTTTTTCAACCCTTGCGGTGCATTCTTCCACAATTTCTGTTATAAGATTCTCCTGCGGAATTTTCTTTTCCAGTATTGCTTTAAAAGCACCCTCCATTTCTTTCCGCATTCTCTTCAGCGTCTCTTTTTCCATTTCCAGTTTTTCCTTTTCTTCCATCAATAATTGTGTCTTGGTATCAATCTCATGTAACATTGAGTCCACATTCTTCTTCTCTTTCTCAATCTCCGCCTTTTTGGAATTTATACTAGCTTCAAGTTCATCCATCTGTTTCTTCCTTACCGCAAACTCCTTACCCATCTCTTCAATTACACCAAGGTCTTTTGCAATCTCTTTCTCCTTTTCAGTTACCGCATTTTCCCTCTTTTTAATATCCTTTTCCCATGCCTCAATTTCTTCCATTTTCCTTCGTATATACTCTTCCTTTTCACCTATAACCTTTTCCCTTTCTGTAAGCGAAGCCTCATATACAGTGATTTTATCCACTCTTGCGTTGTATTCTTTTCTTGCCTCTTCCATTTTCGCTTTCTCTTCAGACAATAATTTTTCCAACTCACCCAAGCTTCTCTCCTTATCTCCCAGTTCCTTTTCCTTTTCACTCAACCTTAAATTCATCGCCTTAAGTTTCTCAGTTTCCCCTTTTATGAATTCCTCTTTTTCGTAGAGTACCTTTTCCTTTTCTTCCATTGAAACCCTTCTGCTTTCCAGCTCCTGTTTCATTCTTACAATCTCGTTTTCTTCCTTCTTTATTCGTTCCATGGTTTCGCGCAATTCATTTGCCTTTGCACTTGTCTCCTCAATTGCCTTCGCTAGCGATATTTTTGTTTTGTCTAGTTCTTCGCTCTTTGCAGAATTTTCTGCAAGCAACTGATTTACCTGCCTCTCCCTTTCTTCCAGTTGTGATGCCAGAATCCGTGCTCTATCCTCCTCAGCTTTAAGCCATGCTTCTTTTTCCTGAAGTACCCTCTCCTTTTCTGTAAGCATTGCGGTCATCATTTCCTGTTCTGTGAGTTTGGTATCAAGTTCCCTCTTTTCTCGCTCGATATCTTCAAGAAGTTTAATGAATTTTTCCACTCTTTCCTTTTCACCTGTTTCTTCTTTTAATGATTGAATTGCATCCAAAATCCATTTTTCCTTAAGATTCTGCTCCTTTTCTTTGATCCTGATCTCTTCCCGTATCTGCCTTAATTCTTTCAGGTCATTTTCTAACTTAATCCGCATCTCTTCTGGCATATTTCCTATGTTCTGTGGATACTCCTGTGCTTCTTTAAGGCGTTCTTCCCACTGCCCGAGTTCCTCATACTTTGCATTGAGAGCATTGCGTTCCATCTCCAGTTGGTACATCTGAGCGGCGAGGTTTTCCTCCTTCTTTCTCAGGTCCTGTGACATCTGTTCAAAAGCCTGGACCTTCCTATTCAGTTCAATTCCAATCTGTTTTATCCGCTCTTCTTCAGCCTTCAACCAGTTTTCCCATTCTGTTAACTCTCCAATCTTTTTGTTAATCTCTGAATAATTTTCCTGGAGCTTATTCTCCCGCATTTTTAGGTCTTCTTCCCATACATAGAGGTCACTCTCTTTTGATTTGAGCGCATCTTCTCTGACTGCAAGTTCCTCTTTGAGTTTTTCCAGTTCTTGATACTTTTCACTTAAGGATGCTAGGGATTCCTGAATGCTTGGCACCTCAAACTCAAATTTGCAGTTTGGACACACCAGTTCAGTTATACCAATCTCTGCTTTACATCTCGGGCATGTTTTAGTGTCTGTAATTCCATTCTCTTTCTTCTTAAGCATCTTCTTTTTCTTCACTGGATACTGAATTTTATTCATCTCAGCCTTCCATTTTCCACAGTCGTAGGGTTTCTGGAGTTCCTCCCAGAATATTGCTGCAGGTCTCAAGTAGTAGTCCATATCTTTAACCCCGAAGACCGCAAATTCCTCATTTATGGGGTCAACCACGATTGCAGAGTGATATTCATGTGGAAACATCTTTGTCTGTGTGGAAATGTCAGTGCTTGAGAGAAAACATGTATGACCTGGATGTGAATGGTACCATCCCACTAGAATGTAATCAAAAGGTACTTCCTCAAGCTGTTCAAATAATTTTTCATAACTCTCTTTGTCAAATTTTACATGCACCGCACTTGCATCAAGGTCAGAGGTCACAATGTCTCTCACTACTGCGTAGATTTTGTTATCAAATTTGTAAATGTCTCCGAGTAAAAATCCCATTACCTCCAAGTTCTGGGATTTGTATTTCAGTGCATGCAAAAGAATTTTTTCTTCGGCGTTTTTTGAAATATACACATCAAAAATTTTTGAAGATTCAATTGTTTGCTTAAACAGCTCAAAACCTTCCTTTGATGTCCATTCGTGGGGTGCCAGAAATTCGTATGCTGGCGGTTCTTTATTTACAATTTCTTTCTTGCTTTCACCTACAATTCTAGGCTTTTCCTTCGCCATCCTCTGTGCCCCCAACTATTTTTGGTGCATGTTCCGTCTTGGTTTTTTCTACAATCACAGGTGGTTTGTAGGGATGTTTATCAAAATATTCTGCAGCTTTCTGGCATGCCTCACTTCCCAAGGGATTACCAGGATTTGGGTTAGAAAGAAGGGTTTCAAGTCCCTTGATAAACATTAGGAGGGTGGATTGTGGTGTCCAGGTATCAAACAATTTGGTACACACATATCCCCCTTCATGCGGGGGCATGATATTCGGGTGGAATATAGGGCTGAGCCATCTTACAATTGGCTTCTGGTAAGGATACTGGGCAGTGATTATTATTTTCACCTTGTGTGTGTACCTTGTGGTCACCTTCCCCTCCCACAAAAACGGTCCTGGTGTTTTAACAAATGTGAGGTCTATCTCAATAGGGAAAGTAGAGAGGCTGCTGTCCGATACCGTGATTATATGCCGTAACTCTTTCTTGCATGTAAGGATTTCATTATATAATCTTTGTCTCAGCACCTCGATTGGTAGTGGCACATCTCATTCCCCCTCTCGGATACCACCTTCTGGGTCTGGAATTAACTCCATCAGGTCTCCATCTCTTATGTCTGCTTCCTCTACCTTTGTTTCTCCTCGAAGTATTCGCTTTCCCTTGCGGAGCACATAAACTCCGATATTCTTTTCCCAGTATGTGCCTACACTTTCTATAATCTCGTCTATTGTGTTGTCTGGTTCAAGTTCCATGTCAATCGAAGCTCCTGTCTCTGCATCTCTTACTTTAACCCTTATTGACATTTCTTCCACCACCTTTTTTTCTGATTCTTCTTTTCCTTTACTCACATTACCGTCAGTGTGAAGCATTCGGAATTTTTGCATGATGATTTCAAAACTCTCCTTCTGCTCCTCAGGAGTCGCAATTTCCCCTTCCTCCTCTTCCTCCCCGACAGGAACACTTATTCCCGCCTTTTTGTAATCAATCACCTCAAGATACTGTTTCAGGGTTTCTATTTCCTTTTTGCTGAGCACAATTGGAGAGACATGAACAATAAATACACCGTTGTTAACTGAAACCATATCCACTACTCCTTTAACAAAATCAATCACTTTTTCAAATCCGTTAGCAGTTATCAGAAGCCCTATGGCATCCAGAATAATTGCCGCCTTATCATTATTCTTGACAAATTCCCCTAATATGTATGTCATTTCAAATTCTAGGCGCTGGGGGTCAAGAGTTTTCTCCTTTGTAAGTGTAGATGTAAGCCAGTAAATTCCGTCAATGTTTATATTGTATTTTTTTCTGATTTTTCTGGGATTGCTTTTTGTGAGGCAGAGCCCTGCAAACCCAGCGTCTAAGAGGTCTTTGAAGAGTTTATAAGCCAGATTTTCATCTTCAACAATATAACTCCCACCAGACTCCAGGATGCTTGTAGGCTTTGAAACTGCGAATTTTGCCCCACAGTGCGGACACACTTCATCCAGTTCACCTACCTCTCCATTGCATATTGGGCAAAGAAAAACCTCTTCAAAGAGTTCTTTGCCACAGGACGGACAGATAGTTGAATCCCTTGGAATATTTTTTCCGCAATAAGGGCATTTGGTAAGCTCAGCACCTTCGTTGGTCATTTGGTAGTACCCCTTCTCACCCAATATAACAAAACTCAAATATATAACTAACGCATGGTAACGCATGGCGGATGAGCATAAATTTCTGCATAACTGATAAATAGCACTAAATGTTCTCACAAAATATGCAAATATATGGAAGAACCAGAATAGGACATAACACTTTTATTGCGGAGAATGCTGTTATTGGACATCCTGGCAAAGACGAGAAAGAATTGTTGCTGGCTAAGAAATTTGATGAGGTTGCAGGTGCTGTGATAGGAGATAATTGTATAATTCGGGACTATGCAGTGATTTATTCAAATGCGAGGATTGGAAATTTTGTGCAAACAGGACACCATGTTTTAGTGAGGGAATACACTGTGATAGGAGATCATTCTCTGGTTGGCTCAGGTACGGTAATTGATGACAAGTGCAGGATCGGTGAGAATGTTTCTATCCAAAGTATGGTTTACATTCCTACAAATACTGAGATAGAGGATAATGTGTTTATTGGACCCAGAGTATGCCTCACGAACGATAAATATATGGGTAGAGGGAAGATTAATCTGATTGGTCCCCGCATAAAAAGATTTGCAAGAATTGGGGGAAATGCAACAATTCTGCCAGGTGTAGTAATTGGTGAGGATGCTGTGGTAGCTGCAGGTGCAGTGGTAACAAAAGATGTAGCACCGCACAAGGTAGTTGCTGGAGTGCCAGCCAAGGTAATTGGAGATGTACCCAATGAGCACAGAAAATTGTAAGGCAAATCTATATTAGGTGGTTATTAATTATCCTGTTGGTGATCTCTTTGGCACTGAAGAAGATACAGATAATAGGACTTGTGCTTGGAATTATCCTACTTATAAGCGTGATTGGTGTGCTGTTGCTGATGAGTACCCCAAAACCCCAGGAAAATAAACCTCCTGTAGCGAATTTCACAATGGACAAAACAAGTGCAAAAGTAAATGAGCCAGTAACCTTTACATCAACATCTTATGACCCTGATGGGAATGAAACAATTGTAAAGCATCTCTGGGAATTTGGAGACAATACGAACAAAACAGGGAACCTCAGAACAGTAACGCATTCGTATGGAGCACCTGGTGTCTATACTGTCAAACTTACAGTAGAGGATGAAAAGGGTGCACAGAATTCTATCACCAGAACACTCAGCATTACCGAAGAAATTTACGACGAATACCAGAATGTTACTGTAAATGAACTGCTTACAAATCCTCAAAATTACCTGGAGAAGAAGGTGAGATTGAATGGATGTATAGTGGCGGATATGGGGTATTACCCTGGAAACCTCACAAACAGCACCACTTTCTATGTAGTGGATGACGCAGGAATAAAAGGACTGAACATATACACGCAGCCAAATGCGACAAGACCAGCCACAATAAATTACAATGAGAAACTTGTGATCAAAGGTACATTTACAACATACAAAGAAGCGTTTGAACTGAAAGTGAGCGCAGGCACACCTGATTCCGTAGAATCTTTAGGCACATATGGAAAAAATTCGTATGAGAATTATACTGTTTCCTCACTTCTTGCAAATGCTGGGAACGCAAACTACTCTTTTGTAAAGATAGATAATGCAGTTGTTGACTGGGTAAATAAATCCTACAAATATACCATCACAGATGTAGGTGGCGGTGCAAATATAACCGTGTACTGTGAATTTGGTGCGAATGCTCCATATGTGTCATCTGGAGATAATATCTCGGTGCAGGGATGGTTCAAATATTACTCAAAGGAGGGTGTTTGGGAAATCACAGTAAGAAATGGAACGGAGGATAAAGTTGAACTTAAAGGTGTTGCTTACACTATGGTAACCGTAAATGAACTGCTTACAAATCCAGGCAGTTATCTGAACAAGAGTGTTGAGCTTACAGATGTAGTTTATGCGTACAGAGTGCACTGGAATGCAAGCAATTTAAGTGAGTATGCAAGTTTCTATGTAATAGATAACGGAGGCACAAGGGGCTTGAATGTGTTTGCCACATCAAATGCCACAAGACCTGCAGTGGTTGCATACGGTGATTTACTGCACATAAAGGGTAAGTTTGAGATTTACAATAATGCATACGAAGTGTATGTTGGCAAATCCACAACACCAGATTTGATTGATAAGACAGGAAGCGGCGGCACAAACATCTATGCCAGTTATCCAGATATCAACACACTTCTGGGTAGTACCACAACCGCAAATAATTCCTTTGTTAAACTCAATAATCTGGTTGTAGATTATGTATATGCATCCTATAAATTTACAGTTAGGGATAACAGCACATCCACAAATATCACAATATATGGAGAATATGGTGCAAACATACCAGCGGTGAGTGCAGGGCAGATAGTGAATGTTTCTGGGTGGTTCACATGGTACACCAGCGGGGGTTACTGGGAGATTGTAATAAGGAATGCGAGCAGTGATATTGTTGAGGTTTCAGGGCAAAGCCAGCAATACATACCTGTAACCGTAAATGAACTGCTTACAAATCCAGGCAGTTATCTGAACAAGAGTGTTGAGCTTACAGATGTAGTTTATGCGTACAGAGTGCACTGGAATGCAAGCAATTTAAGTGAGTATGCAAGTTTCTATGTAATAGATAACGGAGGCACAAGGGGCTTGAATGTGTTTGCCACATCAAATGCCACAAGACCTGCAGTGGTTGCATACGGTGATTTACTGCACATAAAGGGTAAGTTTGAGATTTACAATAATGCATACGAAGTGTATGTTGGCAAATCCACAACACCAGATTTGATTGATAAGACAGGAAGCGGTGGCACAAACATCTATGCCAGTTATCCAGATATCAACACACTTCTGGGTAGCACCACAACCGCAAATAATTCCTTTGTTAAACTCAATAATCTGGTTGTAGATTATGTATATGCATCCTATAAATTTACAGTTAGGGATAACAGCACATCCACAAATATCACAATATATGGAGAATATGGTGCAAACATACCAGCGGTGAGTGCAGGGCAGATAGTGAATGTTTCTGGGTGGTTCACATGGTACACCAGCGGGGGTTACTGGGAGATTGTAATAAGGAATGCAAGCAGTGATGCGGTTGAAGTGAACACGCAGTCTCCATACACCCAGGTAACTGTAGCAACCCTTCTAGCAAATCCTTCCCAATACAATAATACTGAGGTCTGCCTAAAAAATGTATATGTGGACTGGGCAAAAACTACATATAACTTTAATGTAAAGGATGCTCCCTCAGACACCTCCAACCTCACCATCTATGTTTCAAAGAATGCTAAAGCACAGCCAATCTATACTGGCTATTATGTAGATATTTACGGAGAATTTACATGGTACACCAGTGGAGGTTACTGGGAGATTTACATAAGAAATTACACTGATGATAAGGTGATTGCAATATACAATTATCAAAGGATTACAGTTTCGGAACTTCTTGCAAATTCTTCAACATATCTTGGAAAGAATGTTTCTATTGATTACGCAATCATTACAAATATTACATATAATTACTACCTTTTCAGGGTGAAGGACAACTCAACTACCCAGGAATTAACAATATATGTAAACAAAAATGCTACCTCCCCTTCAGCGCTCTCTGTTGGGCAGGCAGTGAAAGTAAGTGGCGTCTTTAAATTGTACAACACCACATACGAAATCCAGATCAGGAATTATTCCACCGATGCGGTAGCTCTGCTTTCTGCAAATACTGGACTGGATAACTCTCATGCGAACACGGGAGGCATAGGATGGAAGGAAAACAGAATGGAGCGGAATTCACACATTGTCCGCATTGCAAGAGATTTGTAGGTCCACTTGAAGAATGCCCATTTTGCGGTGCAGATGTCCCAAAGAAAAGAAGTACAATTTACTTAAAGTACTCTGCATTGGCAATAGCAGTAGTAGGCACCCTGCTTCTCATTCCCTGGGCCATGTACACGGAAACCCCTGTAATAAAAGTAAGAGATATATCACCGAGCTACAACAATGCTGTAATAAAGGTAAGAGGAATTGTGCCAGATACTCCATCATACTATGACAATCCCACAGGTAAGGCATTTTATTTCTCAGTGGATGACGGCACAGGAATAATGCCTGTGAAAATCTATGATGATGTTGTAAGGGATATGCTTGCACAGAACTCCCCTTCACATCCTGTAATACCCGCATTTGGTGATAAGGTGGAGATTGCTGGTAGCCTCCAGTACAGAAGCAATGATTTCTACTTGATTGTGAACCATATTAGTCAGATAAAAGTGATAAGAAGTGAGGCTGGAGAAGTTACCATAAAGGAGATTCTCGCATATACAAAAGAAAACGAAAGTGCAAGGGTGAAAGTAAGGGGCAATGTCACAGCCATCCGTGAGTATGCTTTTGCATACGACTATTTGATTCAGGATGCACAGGGTTATAGAATAGATGTGTTTGTACCCAAATCGCTCTCAAATCTAACAGGAATGCTGCCAGAAATCCATGAAAAAAATGAAATCGTTGTGAGTGGTGCACTGAAGTATTATGTTTCCGGGAACACTGGCAAGTGGGAAATTATCCCATCAGCCTCCTGGGAAATAGAGGTGTTGCAATGAATGGAACGCTGCCGAGATTCAGTGAAAAACACGTCTTTGTTGTGTGCGCAGTGCTCCTGCTGCTCGGTGCAGTATTTGTTGCACTTGCCTATACATCTGAAACACCAGTTACGAAAATAGGTGAGATTACCGAAGAGATGAGTTTTTCTCATATCAAAGTAAGGGGCAGGGTAAGTGATTTTCCCTCATATACTACAGACAAGTACGAACAGCGCTCTACAATAAAATTTCCTGTTAATGACGGCACAGGCACAATAACTGTCAAACTGGTAGATGCAGTTACCGATACACTTCTGAAAACTGGAGAGATACCAGGCTATGGACAGACAGTTGAAATTGAAGGAAAACTGAGCGTTTCAGAGTATTCTAAATCTCTTTCAGTGCTCAACCCGCTTTTCGTTAAAATTCTCACAAAAGAGGAAGACTATGAAAATATCTCAGATCTTTCCATGCTCAACAGCATTGCTACAGAGTCCAAACTTGTAAAGGTGAGTGGTAGTGTTAAATCGTTTTCTAATTTAGGGTTTGCTTACAGTATGAATATAACAGACGGAAAAGGAGAAGTGAATGTATTTTTCCAGACTACTTTTGCTTTCATCTCAAGCCAGAATCCCTACGAACTCAAAGGTGCAAATGTTACTGTAAGAGGGGCGCTTAAATGGTACGCTCAGAAAAATTACTGGGAGATTCTTCCAACCACATGGAAAGATATACAGATATGGAATACCAGTGTAATCAAATACAATCTCACAACAATCACTCAACTGCTTTCTCAGCCCTCTAACTATCTTAACCAGCCATTCAGAATAGAAAATGTATGTGTGCTTTCTGCAGGACAGTATAATCTTACAGTGAGTGATGGAAATGCCACCCTGCTTGTTTATTCTAAGATTCCAATCAGTTATTGGGGGAATATAAAGGAAGGGAGCATTGTGATTGTCCAGGGAAAGTTTGTTCTCTATGGAAGCGTCTATGAGTTAAAGGTAGGTGAGATGTTCAGCGATTATATTTTGGGGGTGAATGCATGATAGATATAGGAATTACAATCTTTTACATTGGCTTCGCAATTCTCGGGGTGCTTGTCTCTGCAGTGCTCTGTTTGGTACCTGGATTGCATGTTTACAATGTTATGGGTTTTGCATTTTTAATCTATTTTGCATTTCTGAGCGAAATCCAGGATCATATGTATTTCATAATGTTTCTGGTAGGGCTTGTTGTCGGATACTCAATTCTTTTCACAATTCCCACAATATACCTCAGTGCACCTGATGATTCTACAGTATGGATAATGTACCCAAGCCAGAAATATCTTATGAACGGAAGGGGACATGAGGCTGTGCTTCTTACAACAGCAGGTGCAATTGTGGGCGTGTTAATCATGCTGATTGCAATTCCTTTGTTCATGGAACAACTCAAGCTTATCAGGGAAATAATCAAGCCACATATGTTCTGGATTGTGGGTGCAGTTGTGATGTTTATCCTTCTTTCAGAATTTCCCAAGGATTTTGATAGAGGTAAGTCTCCGCTGAAAAAACTGTGGGTGGGCTGGAGTACTATTCTTGCTGGCTATCTGACATTCCTGCTTTCCAGCATACTCGGGATAATCATATTCAACAAAACAATTGTTCCCGCAGATAGAGCATTCCAGACACTCGGTGCAGTGTTCATAGGAATGTTTGCAGCCTCAAGTTTGCTTGTGGCAATTTTCTCACATAAAAAAATCCCGGAACAAACAATTTCAAGGAGTGTGGAGGTAAAAAAGGAAGAAATCTTCCGGGGAGGTGTGGGTGGCACACTTGGGGGTTTATTTGCAGCATTTATTCCTGCAGTTACTGCAGGTGTGGGTGCCCTCCTTGCAGGGCATGCTACTGCTTCCAAAGGTGAGAGAACTTTCATTATTTCTCAGGGGTCCAATAGAGTACTTTATTTTGTTGGTGCAATCGTTTTATTTTTCACTGCCATTGGAATGCGTAAAGGTGCGCTTACCATCGGAATGAACCTGTTTTACACACCAGAGACACTCTCGGATCTTTATCTTGTGCTTGCAGGTATTGCAATTGCATCTGCACTTTCCCTCATACTCATACTCCTTATGTCTAGAGGTGTTCTTTCTCTCATCCAGAAAGTAAGATACCAAACACTCTCACTCATTGCCCTGATTTGCGTCACGCTCATTGTGTTCCTCATGCTGAGCTGGCAGGGACTGGTAATTTATGCAATCTCCACTGCTATCGGACTTCTCCCTGTTCTTTTCCATTCCCGAAGAATGAACTGTCTTGCAGTAATCCTTGTCCCAATATGGCTGAATATGTCTGGCATCGGTGGAGATATTGCTGCAGGGCTTGGATTGTTTTCATGAACAAATTACATTCTCCAGCCATCCAGAAAAAGGAGAAAGAGCGCACTTACAATTAAATCTGCAGTAGTGCCGGGATTTACCATGTCCTCCCTCAATTTTCTGAAAAGATTTTCTACTTGCGGGTGTGCAGCAGATTGAGCGGTTAGTGCATATCCAGATGCATAAAGCTCAGAGGCATAATTTTTCAGCCAGAGGGCATAGTCCAATCCTTTTTTACCCACAACAAGGTTGTCCAAATACTCTGAGAGTGCATAAAAAAATCCATGAAGCACAGTCCTTTCAACCCCTTTATCCTCATGCTCTCTGATCACCCTTGCAATTTTCTGGCTCAATTCAAACTTCTGCGTGTATTCATGGCAGATGGCATTCACATTCACTCCTGCAAGCATCCATGCGTACAGCGGAACTTTCTCCTTGCGCACCACGCTCTCAATTTCCAGGGATTTCACATTTAACCTGCCTTCAATGTCTGGTAGGCTCCCAACATCTGTCATCCGAATTGCCTTTACATAATTAAATGTGTCTTTCCAGCTTGCGTTCTTTATTTCATGCTGTACCTTATCAAAATCAATTCTTCCGTTATTTCTGTATGCGTTTTTCAGCAGGGGCACAAGGAGGATTATTGTGCCAAGATGGGTGTTCCCGCCTCGCTGTGCAGAGAGCATTATTTTTACCCCTTCAAGCACCGCTTTTCCAAGAGGATAACGGGCTGCAAGTGAGGGCAGAGAAGCACCAAGTTCTATGCCAGATATCAGAAAATCCTCAAATTTCTGTGTAGGAAAATCCATTACCCTTGAGACATTACCTGGCTTTGGAACTGTGCACTCAATAACCATTGCTTTTGTGACAGCAATTTCCAGTTTTTTCAAAACCTTATTTTTCATGCGACTTCTATACCAGAACCCTGCTTCTGTTGAACAGGTTTCTTTCCAAACTGGACTGTAGGCAGAGGAATGGGTGATGGAAGTTTCAAATCCCTTGCCAGAAGTACAGATTCAGGAATGCAGTTAAGCATTACCACAGTGTGAATTTCAGAAGCAACTTCATTTGGAAGATTTCCTGTCTTTGCCCACAGCTCGCTCACCTCTTTCGCATTGCACTCGTAGAGAATTTTGCCTTCTATTTTTATAACTCCGATGCCAACAAAATTTGCAGTGAACCTGAAATCAAAATTTGCCTCTTTTTCAGAAACAGGGGTGATCATTGTAACTGTGCTGTTATGGTCCACACGAATATTCTGAAACTTCTCGCCCAGATTTGCAAACCTCTTTGCCTCAATTGAAACCAGTTCAAAGTTTTTTATGCCCATATTTACACCTTATACCTTCCATGCCTATAGAACTTTCGGAAAACACTAACTGCGATTGCAACAGGTATAAGGAGGTAGATCTCATGGAATTCTTCGAATACCTGTGCACAGAAAGCCACATCGGTAACTGTTGAATAAATTGCTGTGAAATTTTTTATAGAGGCTGTAAGTTGGATGGCACAGTTGTCTCCATTAGTTGCATTGGGCGGAACTATCAATCTGATGTAAATTGTGGCCGTGCTCTGCGCAGGGATGAATATATCAGTTATCTGGGTTCCATTTCCATCCACAACTGCAGCATGCCAGTTTGAAATATTTGTAGTCACATTTACCGCTACGAACTCATCTGTGTATCCAGAATTCGTGAGATTGTGGGGGATAAGCACCGTGGTATCCGGGAGCACCACAACATTTCTAGACCCGTCAATGCTAACATTCTTCACTGGGCATACAAGAATATTTTCTGCTGAACCCGATAGGCTTTCCACTGTCACATAAGCCACAGTGTACCCTGCGTACCGATTATAGGATATCGGAAGAAGAGTATTTCTTGTTAATGAGTATGCCATGTATTCTGGATATGCATTTGAGAGCACAAACTTAAGGCGCACATATGGAAGTGTGCACCCGTTATTAACAATAGTTGCCTGATTTTCTGACCTTGTTCCATCATTGGGTGCGCTGTAACTGATGTTTATATTTAAAAGATCTTCACGAATAAATGCGCGCCCAAGGATCTGACTGTTATTCACATGTACCATCACAAAACCATAATATGGAAAGTACCATTTATCAAGGGTACCACCTGCATTTCCCGCCATAATGCATGGTAATCCTGGATTTGCGGTGGAGACTACATCGGAAGATGTCGCTGTGAGATTGTACACCACATAGTCATGAATGTGTCCGGAGTGCACCAGCGATACCTTTCCATACAACATATTGTAGATCTCAAGTGCATTTGAACGATTCAGAAAGGTTTCATTCACTGTCCACTCGGGGTCTGCATCTGGTGGAAGGGCAAGGGAGTGATGCATTACAACTACTGTATTTGGCTTGGTATTAGCATTGAGGTCACTGTTGAGCCAGTTTTTTTGATTCCCGTAGATATAGCCCCCATACATCCCTGTGCTACCCACAAACCACCAGGAATCCTGATCCTCGTATGTGTCCAGCATAATGAAATGTGAGTTTCCATAATCAAAGGAGTAATAGAGTGGTGAAACCCATTCTTTGTAGAGCGATTCTCCCATTCCCTGAGTGTGTGCTCTGGATACATCATGGTTACCCACAGCGGTTGCAAGAAAATTTTGCACATAACCAAGCGCCTCAAGCAATTCGCCAAACTCATAGTCATTCACTGGAGAAGTATAACCAGTTCCATACATGTAATCTTCATCCATGGTTCCCAACCCATCCACATAATCCCCGGCATGCAAAATCAATGGAGGATTTACAACATTTGTGAGGTTAATAATGTTCAGAAAATGTGTTGACTGTTCCACAGTTCCACCTGGTGGAATTTTGAATGGTGGCTGAGAATCGCTCATAAACACATACCAGTAATCCGAGGGGACATACCAGGGCAGTATTCTTACAACCATTGTTTCTGAGGGAAGAAGTTCTATCTTCAGGAGCACAGTGTTCCTCCCAGTCGAAACAATTTCTGCATTTTCATAAACAAACATATCTGGCTCAATATTTCTCACAGCTAGAAATGCAGCTCCTCCACTTGTTTTAGTGTTTGTGAGAAAAATTGTTCCATCCATGCCAATCATTCTGCACATCAGGAAGTTTGCCCCCCGTCCCATAAGCTCAATACTTCTAGTGGTTCCAGTAGTGATATTTTCAGCAGGATGCACATTATGGACAGAGGTATTGAATCCTATTTCAATGTAGCCAGAGGTGTTTGAGCATCCAATGTAAACATGATAAGTGCCAGAAAGGGCATAGAAGGATGTCTCCCAGAAACCCGTGAAATTGTTTGAGGCAAATGTCTGCATCTGGTTGTAAATTACTACAGAAACATACAGACCATCGGAGGCATGAAAATTGAATGAAAGTTGCTGGTTCATCGTGTTTTCAAAACTGTAATCTTTAATTCTGTTCTTGAACATACTCTTCAGGATTCCATCAATATACACATATTCTCCATTGAGGTAAGAAATCTCCACATTCCCCAGGACAGGGTTCTGAATTTTCTCTGCGTCTATATAGAATGCCAGTTTTCCCCAATCTGCAGAAGAATCCCCGCAAGCTAATGTGGTGTTTGTATCTCCAAACCATGACTTTGTTATGAGATTATACCAGATGTCGAGGACGGTGCCAGTGTTCGGATCAATGTCAATTTCGTCATCTCTGAGTGTAAATCCTGTATCATCATCCCATGCCTCGATTCTTACAAGAATTACTGGGTTTTTAGGTGTAAGTGTGAATGTGCAATTCAGATTAAGATAAATCTCATCCACGCCCTCATACACTCCTGTTCTAAATGCCTGTTCCTCAACATGCACTATGAAGTATGGGTCTGGGTCACCCGCAATCCACGGGTCAAGATCTGGATCGCAGATAAAATAATTTAGATGCACAGTAACTATGTATGTGTCCATAATCTGAGGATATGCACTTCTTTGAGGTGATTCTGAAAACACCTTGGGAGATTCTCCCCATTGGGTAGCACTGGGTATAGGCAAACATATCAAAACCAGAATTAGCACAGCACCCGCAAAAAACTTCTGAGCAATCATATTAAATTGTATAGTTCAGGAATTATATTAAGATTACTCTCGCATCAATGGCATAAAGTTCTCCCTTTGCAGACATTATTGGATTTATATCCATCTCTGCAACTTCTGGATTTGCATCCACAAAATCCGAGATCTTCATTATGTAATCCACAACTTTTTTCTTATCAACTGGTTCAAAACCACGGGCACCCTCAATTATGCTTATCCCCTTTATCTCATGGATCATTTCCCAGGCATCCACGCGCTCAAGTGGAATTATTCTGAAGGAAACATCTCTGTAAATTTCTACCCAGATGCCACCAAGCCCGAACATGAGCATGGGGCCAAATTGTTCATCTCTTGTCACACCTATAACCAGTTCTGTGCCCCTGAGCATCTCCTCTATGCTCACACCCAGGACTCTGGCATTTCCTGCAACCTTTTTTACATTTTCCATCATCTGTTCATAGGCATGCACAATGTCCAGTTCGCTCTGCAAATAGAGTTTAACTCCCCCAACCTCTGTTTTATGCACAATGTCTGGTGAAACAATTTTCATAGCCACTGGATAGCCAATTTTTCTTGCAAGTTGAATCGCTTCCTCAAGATTTCTGGCAAACCCGTAGGCATTGAATCTTATTCCTATATTTTCAAGAACTGCTCTGGCTTCATCAAGGGAAAGCACCTTTCTTCCTTCGCCTCTTACCCTTGAAAAAACCTCTTTTGCCACTGAGTAATCTACTCCCATATCCGTTCCCTCCTCAGAATTCTGCTGCGATGCACAAGCGCATGCATTCCCAATACTGCATCCTCTGGAAATGACATCTCAGGTATCCCTTGCTCCTCCACATAGTTTTCTGCAGGATTTGAAATCATGCCTACAAAAGATGCAAGCACTGGCTTCGTTGTTCCCTTTGCCGCCTCCACAATTCTTTTTGCCAGTGTCTCAGGGTCAGTCATTGCCTGGGGTGCGGTTATCACAATCAACCCTGAGACCTCCTCTGCATCTAGTAATACTCTTATTGCATCTGCGTACCTATCTGGGCTGGCATCACCGAGAATATCCACAGGGTTTCTGTGCGACCATTCTGGAGGACATACACGATTCAGTTCATTAATAGTTTTATCAGAGAGTTTGGCAAGTGGGAGCCCGAGGTCACTGGCTGCATCTGTAGCAACCACCCCTGGACCACCAGAATTGGTAACAATTGCAATCCCTCCCTCACCAGGTGGTGGCTGGTAGGCGAGCGCCCTTGCAGCATCAAATAACTCGCTCATTGTTCTTGCACGATATATTCCTGTCTGGCGAAACATTGCCTCATACGCAATATCATTTCCAGCAATGCTTCCTGTATGGGATTTTGCTGCACTCCTGCCAATTTCTGTTCTCCCAGATTTCAATGCAACCATAGGAATTTTCTTGCAAACTTCTCTCGCCACTCTCAGGAATTTTCTGGCATCTTTGAGGGCTTCTATATACATTGCAATACATTTTGTGTTTTCATCTTCAGCGTAATACTCAATAATGTCTGCATCATCTATATCTGACTTGTTGCCTATGCTCACAAAATTAGAAAAGCCAAAGTGCTCCTCAAGGGAATACTGAATCACAGATGCACAGAATGCACCACTCTGGGAGATAAATGAGATAGGGCCCTTGAGAGGCATTGCCCTTGCAAATGTGGTATTCAAATCCTCGTACAAACTGTATATTCCAAGACAGTTGGGACCGAGAATTCGCATTCCATAACTTCTTGCAGTTTTTACCATCATTTCCTCAACTTTCTTTCCCTCCTCTCCTGTTTCCCCAAAACCAGCTGAGATTATGATTGCAGTTTTCACACCTTTTTTTCCACATTCCTCAATAATGCCTGGCACAACCTTTGCAGGCACTGCAATCACCGCAAGGTCAACCTCATCAGGAATGGAAAGCACGCTTGGATAGGATTTGAGATTGAATATAGAATCCTCATTTGGATTAACTGGATAGATCTTACCTTTGTATCCCAGAGTACGGTCTCTTCGCAAGCAATCTCCATACAGCACATTTGCAATCACCGCATGCCCCACTTTCCAGAGTTTGTTCGAAGCCCCAATAATTGCAATGCTTTTCGGATGGAACATTGCCCTGATATTTTCGTCCATATTTACTCCTCCTCGCTTTCATCAATAACATCCTCTTTAACTTCCTCCTCGCTTTCTGATGTTTCTACATCCACTGGAACAAAATCCATTTTTATGTCCCAATCACCAGGCAAAGCCTCAGCACCCAGCACATGCACTGCATCAATACCTGAGATGTAATAATCAAAGCCCTCAAAATCCTCGTCCACATTCCTCACACAGAACTTCAGCTTCCAGGTTTTTGCTGGCTCTATTTTATCAATATTCCAGCCGATCTTTACATTATCTATGTTCTCACTGATTTCAGGTGCTGCACTTTCAACAATAAGCTCGCCCTCATCAATCTCGGTGTACACCCTGAAACTCTTTGTCTGAGCCATATAATTTGTAATTGTGAGCGTGATTTCTGCAATATTTTTCCTCAATTCTACACTTTCTTCAACATATACAACATCCATTATCTTGGTAATTACTGGCTCAAGTGGAGGCACTGGTTTTCCAAGCATATTTGCGCTTTTTTCAGCTATTCGTGGCAGAATCTCCCTGATAATCTTGAATTTCTCCATTGACTTCTGCTTTCTTGCACTCTTGCTCAGATGCATCTTTAATCTTCGCCCACACTGCATAAGGGCAAGCTCAATTTCCTTTCCAATCTCTGGAATATCTGCAATTGCCTCCTTCGCCTCAGAAGTAAATGGAATCTTGGTGGAACAAACATGAATGAGAATGATTGCTGGGCCCATAGGGATTCCCTTCCCACCCCTCTGCTCAAGTCCATACCTTCGCCAGTCCACCCTTTCAACAGACAGAGTACAGAGACATGAACCTGGCTGGAATAGCAGGGGCACACGATTTGCATATCTGAGAATCTGCACCGCCTGGTCTGCAGGAATTTCCCCACCGTAAACCATTCCCACCTCCACAATGAAGGGATTCCCCTGATAAACCCCTGGTGGACGGGTTACTGGTGGTGCATAAAAAGCAGGTTTTAGAGTTCCGAGCACATTTTTCAATCCCTTTCTTATTAATTTTTCGCCGATGGGTGAGAGGCATTCTGGAGATGGTGGAAGAAGCTTCACATTTGAAAGTGCACTGATCAGGGCACACATCTCCTTTTCATTAAGGGTTTTTGGGTCTCTCTCTCCATCCAATCCCGTGATTCCAAGCACTTCATCTGCTGCCCTCCTGCTCACTGAAGAAAACTCGGTAACCAAAAATTCTTTCAAAGTTTTTTTCTCTGATTCCTTCACCATTTTTGACAGAATTCCAAGTTCCAGTCCATACGGATGAATTTTTATTTCCTTTGCTTTTACAGGCATTTCCTCGCTTGCCCTCTCAAAAACAATTCTGTTTCCATCTGGTTCAATCAATGTGATACGGGTGTGTGGATTCACGATTGCAGTATTTTTCAGATATTCTACAACTGACTGTTTGCCTCTAAAATATCTGCCTTTTAATTCAAGTTCCACACTGGTTCCATGTTCTCTGTCCCAGATAATCATATCCTTCCTTACAATCTCTGGCATGTTCTGTTTTGTGTCAATTTTTAGTTCAAAAACATGTGCTGCATCTTCCTCTGCAATCTTTGAAATAACCTTTGTAGGTTTACCTGTTGTCAGTTGGGCATACAGCACTGCAGCAGAAATTCCAATTCCCTGCTGTCCCCTGCTCTGCCGCACTGCGTGGAACCTTGATCCATAAAGCAGTCTAGCAAATACATTTGGAATCTGCTTTTTCACAATCCCAGGACCGTTGTCTTCCACAAGGATACTATACACTTCTTCGCTCTTCTTCGTAATGCTCACCAGTATATCTGGTAGAATCTCAGCTTCCTCACAGGCATCAAGCGAATTATCAACTGCCTCCTTTATTGCTGTAAGTAGTGCACGATTTGGATTATCAAAACCAAGTATCTGGCGGTTCTTTTCAAAAAATTCAGCTACTGATATTTCCTTCTGTTTTTTTGCAAGTTCTTCTGCTATTCCCTTTTTCATCAACAGGAGAAACACACACTGGGTATATTACCTTATCCCCTCTTTTTTTAAAACCCTGTAAATGCCGGAACTGTACTGTGCTGCCTTCTTTTCCCGCATGCAAATCACATCTGGAAGTCCTGCAGCCCTTGCACATTCCCTCAGAATGTATTTTCTGATGCCATTCCTGAGTTTCAAAGATATGGGAAGTGTGTGTGCATATTCAACAACTCTCTCATCAAAGTATGGAGATTGAATTACCTTTCCAAGTGCCTTTGCAACCGCAACCTCCAGTTCCCTTTCCCGCAGTGCCTTCTCAAAATCTGATGCAAGTGCTTTCTCAAGTGCTTCCACACTCATCTCTATGTAGCGATGATATCCAGCAAACAATTCGTCTGCACCCTGCCCTGTGAGCAGTATCTCTTCATTCATCATCTTTAAAATAACATAAACTGGCAATTCATAACTCATCTTCAAAACTGAAGTGATTCCTGATGCGATGCGGAACTCCCTTGCGAATTCCAGAACTTCCTCAGGGGAGAGTACAATTACCACATGGCTTATGCCAAGGAGTTTTGCAGCGTGTTTGCTCCATTCAATATCTGGTGCACCAGAAACCGCTACCGTATAACATTCTACATTTGCCTGCTTGCCTGCAAGAAATGCTATTAGTGCGGAATCAAGCCCACCAGAAAACGCAACACCCACTGTTTTGTATCCCCTAATGCAGTTCAGCACACTCCATTCTATGCGAGTTAACAGATTGTTAATCTCCTCCATTAAAATCCCATATGCATGCCTGCAAAGCAATTTTGCTGCTTTCAACTGGTGTGGGATATATGCCTGTTACACACCCAAGGCAGAGGTCCCTCTGTTCATGCTGCAATGCCTCAACAAGTCCCTCGATCGTGATGTAGCCCACAGAGTCAGCACCAAGTTTTTCTGCAATTTCCTCTTCAGTTCTTCCTACAGCAATAAACTGCTCCCTTGTAGTCATATCAATTCCATAGAAACATGGTGCCACAATTGGAGGGGAGCCAACGCGCACATGCACCTCGGATGCTCCTGCATTTCTTAAGATCTGGATAATGCTTCTCATGGTGGTGCCCCTCACAATACTATCATCTACAAGAACCACTTTTTTTCCTTCCACAATGTCCTTTATAGGGTTGAGCTTCTCTCTCACATTCATTTCTCTTTTTTCCTGTTTTGGCAGTATAAATGTTCTGGCTATATATCTGTTCTTTATCAATCCCTCGTTGTAGTGAATGCCTGATGCTCTGGAATACCCGAATGCGTGTGCCCTGCCAGAATCAGGTACAGGAATTACCACATCTGCATTAACTGGCTTTTCCTTTGCAAGTCGCCATCCAATTCTTCGCCTGATTTCATAAACACTTCTTCCATTCATAATTGAATCTGCCCTGGCAAAGTAAGTATATTCAAAGAAACAGAACGCCCTTCTGCCAGATACCGCAATTTTATAGCACTCAAATCCATCTGGCTTGAGTTCTACAAGTTCGCCCGGCTCAATTTCTCTAAGAAGCTGAGCATCATTCACATCAAGGGCTGCACTTTCAGAGGCGGCAATTGTGCATCCTTCACCCTTCCCAATACACAATGGTCTAAGTCCCAGCGGATCCCGAAGTGCAAAAACCCTGGAATTCCAGAGGATAGTGAGGGCATAACTCCCATTAAGCACCCGTACCAGACTTTTGAATGCCCTAAGAAGGTTCCTGTGTTTCAGATATTCGTCAGAAAGTAGAAAGGCAATGCTTTCCTCTTCACTATCTTTCTGATAGCAATGCCCTTTTGCTTTCAATTTTTCCTTGAGTATTTCCGCATTTGTTATTATCCCGTTGTGGGCAACAGCAATTTCCCCAGCAGGTGTGTGAATCACATGTGGCTGTGCATTCTCAGGTACAGAGATTCTAATTGAATAGTAGTCATGCCCAATGCCCTTCTTTCCCTCAAGCGCCTTCAATTTCTCATCGTCAAATATGCTATCAACAAGCCCCAGCCCCTTGACAGTTTTTATTTTTTCATTGAATATTGAGATCCCAGCACCTTCCTGTCCTCTATGCTGAAGTGCCCTCAAACATCTGTATAGGATATAACTTGCAATTCCTTCATTACATGCGGTTGCTGCCACACCACATTTTTCATGCAGTGGCATTTCAACGCGCCTTTTGCCATGCGTATTTTCTTAATTTAGTGGTTTCGCCATAGCCACAGTGGGCACATTTTTTCTTTGTAATGTGATATGCATGATGTCCGCATCTGCGACACCGAATATGTGTCTTCCTTCCGCCTTTCTTCGAAGGTGTACCTTTTGTCATTCACATCACCAGGGAATTATGGAGAAATGAAAATCACATTGTCTCCACGTACCAGTGCCAGGGGGCATTTCCTGATTACTTCGTTGTTCACAATTTCCTCTGCATTTTTAAGTACGAGATTCATATGGGGGTCGTAGCCCTCAAGAATCCCCCTGTATGCTCTGCTACCCTTTAATTCAACCATCACAGGTTTTGTAAGTGCCTGGTTCAGCATTCCTAGCGGTTTCAGCATAGTACCCACCATCCTGTAAGAATAAGGCAGGTTATACTTAAATTTATTTATTGGGTGAAGACATAAATTTTGTTTGGAGTTCCAAATCAGAGTTTGCTCTGCACAACATAAACATTATTACCCCTCACATATTTCCCTGAAATATGGAAAGCTATGTAGAGATTGAGGGCATCTTCAGGGATTTAAGGTTTTCAGCATGTCATTTCATACCAGGGCATGATAAATGCTCTAAATTACACGGGCATGACTATCAACTGAATATCAAAATATATGGAACAAAAGATGAAAATGGCATGATCCTTGATTTCACACACCTAAAAGAGATTATCAGAGAGATAATTTCCATCCATGACCACAGAGTGCTCCTTCCTGCAAAAAGCAGAGCAATGACGATTGAAAGAAAAGGAAAGGAAATCTCTGTTATGCATAGCGGGAGACATTATCTGTTTCCTGCTGAAGATTGTGTTTTCTGCGACATTGAAAATATCACTGCAGAATTGCTCTCCGAGTATTTTTGCCAGTTGCTATGTGAGAAAATTGGTAATGTGGGCAACATAGAGGCAATCAGCTGCGGGATTGCAGAAGGCACAGGACAGATTGCATGGTGCACAAAGAAAGTTAAAAATATGCGGGAAGTGAAAACATGAGAATAAATGAAATCTTTTTTTCTATCCAGGGAGAAGGAATAAACATAGGAATTCCAATGGTTTTTGTTAGAGTTACTGGGTGCAACCTAAGGTGCAGGTGGTGCGATACCACATATGCATTTGATGAAGGCACAGAAATGCGAATTGAGGAAATCGTGAACAAAGTGGAGGAGTTTGGTGTAAACCGAGTGTGCATAACAGGGGGTGAACCCCTCTTGCATAAAGATATAACAAAATTAATCACCAGATTTATTGATGCTGGCTATTTTGTGCAGGTGCAAACAAATGGCTCCAAGACAATTCAAGAAATGCCTTGCGAGGAAAATCTGTGTATCTCAATGGATATAAAATGTCCCTCATCAGGAATGCAGGATAAAATGAATTTTGATAACATTGAACTTCTCTCCCCATTTGATGAACTCAAATTTGTGATTGCTGATGAAAATGATTACAATTACGCACTCCAGGTACTTGAGAAATACCAGCCAAAGACCAACATTGTATTTCAGCCTGTATATGGTACAGATATACGAATGATTGCGGATGAAGTGTTAAATAAAAAATTGAATGTGCGTGTTTTGCCCCAGCTCCACAAATACATCTGGGGGGACATCAGAGGAAAGTAATTGAGGAAATGGAAGGAGGTATTTGAATGAGTATAATGGTTACGGGCGCAGAAGGTTTCATAGGAAAATACCTGGTGAAAATGCTGGCAGATGATGGAAACACCGTGATTGCCACATGGTATGACGAACATAATGCAGAAGAAATTCCAGATGCAGAAAATATCCGGAAACTTAGATGCGATGTGCGGAGCAAAAAAACTCTAGAAAAAATCATTGGAAAATATGCACCTGAATATGTTTATCATCTTGCAGCCCAGAGCTTTCCAACAAAATCATGGGAAGACCCCTGGTACACAATGGATGTAAATATAACAGGTACAATCAATCTCTTTGAAGCCCTTAAAGTCTTAAGATGTGATGCAAAGGTGTTTGTGGCATGCTCCAGTGCAGAGTACGGTTTCGTAGAAGCAGATGAAATTCCTGTGAAAGAAACACACCTGCTTCAGCCCCTTCATCCATACGGGGTAAGCAAGGTAGCACAGGACTTACTGGCATACCAGTACTATAAGAATTTCGGCATAAGGTGCAGCAGGGGAAGGATTTTTAATACCACTGGCCCTGGCAAGACAAATGATGCACCAAATGATTTTGCAACCCAGATTGTGGAAATAGAGAAAGGCAGGAGAGAAAAAATTTTTGTAGGAAATCTCCAAACAGAACGGGACTTCACAGATGTAAGGGATATGGTAAAAGCAATTGTTGCCTCAACTGTGAAAGGAAAGGATGGAGAGGTGTACAATCTCTGTAGCAGCAGAGCAATAAAAATTCAGAACATTCTGGACACGCTTCTTACTCTCGCAAACACAAGGATAGAAGTTGTGGTTGATGAAAAGAAACTGCGCCCCTCCGATGAGAAAATAATTTTAGGTGATAACTCAAAACTAATCGCAGACACTGGCTGGAAACCAGAAATCCCAATGTATCGCACCCTAGCTGACATTTTGAATTACTGGCGTGAGAAACTCTAACTTTGTGCGGAACATATTAAATATTCCTTTTTCATTATCTCTTGAAAGTAATGAGTGTGTGACCATGGTAAATGTGTGCCCAGTGTGCGGAAGCGAAAATCCAGATGATGCAGATGTCTGCCAGAGTTGCAATATTCGTCTCAAGGCAATCCTCAAATCAAAATCAAATTCCACCACGGATGCAGAAATAGATACACTGGTAAAATCAATCCTTGTGAAAAGGGAGGTTTCTGATAGGGGAAAGAGGGAGACAAAGCCTGAGCCATTGGTATCAAAAAAAAGAGAACTTGAAATTCCTCTCCCCCAGGAAAGATTATCAGAAAAACCATCTGAAGAAGAGAGCACTTTCAGGTGTCCCACATGCAATTCAAAGGTGCCTGCAAATGCTGCAAGATGCGAAAAATGTGGAACCCTGTTCAAGGATGAAGAAAATGCATTTCACTGTCCCATCTGCAACACCCTTCTTCCATACGCTACCACTGTGTGCCCAAAATGTCATGCTGAGTTTGGGGAAGCACATGTACAAAAACCCGAAAAACAGATGCCACCAGAATCCGCAAAAATCCCAGAGGGCACACAAGTTCCCGCACCCACACCTGCGGCAAAACCATTGTCTGAACAAACTGGCAAGGGGCCGCATCCCTCTCAGTTGATTATAGATACCACACTCAAACCTGCTCCCGCATCCCTTCCTGCCCAAACACCAGCAGCGCCAGCTGCACCAAGGGCACCAACTATAACACCAGAAATCTCCGAAGAAGTAAAAATCTCATTTCTCAAAAGATATTTTGTTGACATCCTCACCATCGTTTCCGTGTGTATTTTGATAGGCATCTTTGCAGGATTCAGAATGTGGGAACTTTCAGATATGTTCTGGATTGGCTTTGTGGTTCTTCTCGCTGTTGGTGCTTTCCTTTCTTCATTAATCTTTGTAATAATCAATCGCGCTAGCATGGAAATCATTACCGGGGACAGATTACTCCACCAGCACAAATACCAGGAGGCTATCAGGCATTATGACAGTGCAATAAAACTGGGCTTGAACCTCACGGTTGCCTGGACAAATAAAGGTGTGGCTTACAAGAAACTCAGACGCTATGCAGAAGCACTCGCATGCTTTAACTGTGCAATTCAGTTAGATCCAAAAAATGAGGTGGCATGGACAAACAAGGGAGACATTTATTTCAAGATGGGAAAATTCAATGACGCAATCAGGTGCTACCAGGAAGCTGTGAGCATAAATCCAAAATATGAAGTTGCCTGGAATAATCTCGGAGTTGCAAATGAGCGGATCGGTGCATTTAAAGAGGCGGAACGCTGTTACAATACCGCAATTAAACTCAAACCAAACTATCGCTCTGCCTACCTGAACAAAGGGGACTTGCTTTCAAAGACCGGGAGGGATGCGGAAGCCTATCAGTGCTATAGAAATGCTGGCGTGATGTAATTTAACCCTTTATTTGTTCCAGTTTTTTCAATGCACCTCTGTGTTCTGGCCTTATCTTTAATACATTTTTAAAACACTTCTCTGCATTTTCTTTGTTTCCTGTTTCCAGATAAACTGAACCCATCAGATACCAGTAAATTTCGCTGTACTGGAACTCTTTGCCCATTTTTTTGAGTTCATTTTCACATTTTGCAAAATCTCTTTTGGCGTACAGAGTAATACACCTTTTCAGTAAAAGTGAGCGGCTATATGGAAACTTTCGTATGAGTGTGTCCATCAGTTTTTCCGCCTCTTCAAAATCTCCCATATAAAACTTTGCATTTTCCTTTCCAAAAATCGCTGGGATGCTGTTTGTGTGTGAAAGCACCTGGGTAAATGCAGCATCTGCATCTCTGTGCTTTCCATTTGCAGAATACACATAACCGCTTACCAATGCAAACCATGGGCTGGCTTTTGTTTCCTTTCCTTCAAGGAGATGTTCTGCTTTGCTAATTTCCCCCTTTTTAAGTAGTTCCCAGGCGCTGACAATATCATCTGAAGTTGCTGATACTGATTTTTCTGGTATGCCCTCTCCTTTTGCAATTGCTGACACAAGGGCTGCAACTCCTATGGGTGCCTTTGGCTTCAACTCCTGCTCTTCTTTTACTCCTTCTTTTTCCCCCAAAATTTCAATTTCTGTTTTTCTCCTCTCGGAAATGCCTGCACCCAACAATTTTGTGTCTTCCGTTAGTGGGATTCTGGTTTTATCGCCAATCTGGGAGAATTTTCTTTTTGCCTCTCTCAGCCCTTCTTTTGATTCCTTGAGGTCAGGCTTTATTTTCAATGCCTCTTCAAAACACTGGATTGCCTGAGAGTATGCGCCTGCATTCATTGCAGCAATTCCTGCCAGGTGCCAGCCCTTGGAAGAATCCTTATTTTTTAACAGATATTTTCGGAATGTTCTGTAAGCCTCTTCGTGTTTGCCCATCTCGTTGTAAAGCATACCCATGTTAAGAAGTGTGTCCACATGCTCGGGTGCCACAGCAAGGACTTTCTTGTAATTTGAAAGTGCTTCCTCAATTTTAGAGAGTTTTTTTTGTGCAGTGGCTAAATTATTCAGATAATCAGGATTATCTGGTAAAATTTTTACAGCCCTTTCAAAGCAGTATGCCGCGTTCTCATACTTTTCTTTGATAAAGTACACAATACCCATATTGTTCCATGCCTTGTCAAATTTTTTGTTAATTGCTAAAATCTTTGTGTAGCATTCCAGTTCTTCATCATATCTTTCAAGCCTATGAAGCATGTCTGCATATTCAAACCAGAGTTCATAATCTTCAGGAAGATTTGCAAGTGCCCTTCTATAAATTTCTATGGCACTTTCTGTCTCTCCCATTGCTTCATATGTCTTTGCCTTCATAATTATTGCACGGTCATAATTGGGTTTGAGTTTAAGTACCTCGTCGAAAAATTGGTTTGCCTTCTCAAATTCTTTTTTTTCATACAGTTTCATTCCGTTTTTCATGTATTTTTCAAGGGTGGCTGTGCTGGGCAGTGCACTTTCTGCAACCTTAGGCTTGAAATTTTTTTCACTCAGAACTTCTCTGAGGGGTAACTCTGCGCTGACCTCTATCCCCTGCTCTTCAAGGAACTCAACGAGTTCGCTGCCAGCAACTATTCTTATATTCTCGTCTGGGATTTTTTTCTCAACATTTCCAAGTGAAATTATTATTGCATTTGCATTTTCCTTTTTTACAACCTCGCGAAATGCGGAGAGAAAATCAGCATTCAGTGCTGCACCAGAATGAAACACAAGCACAAAGGGCAAGTCCTTTCCCTCGCTCTGAATTTTCCCTGTTAATTCTATGAATTCGCCTTTGGTAAATGTGGTTTCAATTTTCATTCCGAGGCTGTTTGCCACCCTGTGTGCAACCTTCTGCAGTTCAGATACTGGCATTTTCCTGAGAGCCTCTATCTTATTTTCAATGCTCATCCGCAACCCTATCTGTCATGAGGGATAAATATCTTACGAGGGGAGGGGGCAAGCCCCTCCCCTTACGGTAACCTCTCCCCCCCACGGAAGTCCCTCTGGCACTCTCAACCGCTAGGTTTATTTTGTATGAGTACATACTCCACATGGTGATTGAATGAAAAGTGGTATAATTTTCTGGGTGTTGTGGATACTTGTAGTGGGTGCATGTACGCAATTTTTAGGATCAGCAAGCAATTTCCAGAACGCACATCTAACCCAATACTCCCATGAGCCAATCTACATTTCAGACAACAGCGAATTTAATGCCACCAATGGTGTAAGTGGAGGAAACGGGACTGCCTCCGACCCTTACATCATTTCTGACCTATTAATAGATGCACATGGCGGTGCCTATGGAATCTATATTGAGTTTACAAGTGCACACTTCAGAATTGAAAATTGTACTGTGTTCAATGCAACCAGGTATGTGGTCTCTCCATATGGATGCGGGATTGCCTTCAACTCTGTGTCAAATGGAACAATTACAAGCTGCACAATTTATGCAAATAAGTACAGCGGGATCTGGGTAAAAAGTTCTACAGATATAAATATCTCTGGCAACAATGTTTATAACAATACCCAGAATGGTATTCTGATTGCAAACTCAGACAATGTCATAGTTTTGGAAAACAAAGTGGTAACCAATGGCGAGGCAGGCATCCTTCTCCAGAATGCGATGGATATCATAGTCCAGAACAACACACTCACAAAAAATGACATTCAGATTTCTGGGGAGGAGGTAAGATACTGGGAAACTCACACAATAGATAACAATCTTGTTAATGGGAAACCCGCAGTTTATATAAAGGAACAGAGTAACCTGACATTGAGTGCAGACTACGGGCAGATAATAATTGGAAACAGCACATTCATAAATATCACAGGCATAACAATAAAAAATTCCTCAATTGGTGTGCAGGTTGGTTTTTCTAGTAATGTCCAGATCAAAAATTCAAAACTCAGCGAGAACAATTTGTATGGCATATACACTTACAGATCAACAAGTCTGTCTATATTGAACTGCACAATAACAGCGAACGGAAAACATGGTGTGTTTGCGGATAGTTCTATAGCCCTTGCAATTCATCAGTGCTACATTGCAAACAATCAAGGAAACGGAATCCATTTCATGGAAACTCAGACCTCTTCAATTACCGAGAATGAGTTTGTAGGTAATGCCAATTATGGGATTTATATTACCTTTGGCTCAATTTCCAACGAAATTCATCACAACGACTTTTCCGGAAACAATGGTGTGAGAGCAACCTCTCAGGCATATGACAGCACAGGGGGTAACACTTGGTGTCCTGATAACTACGGAAATTTCTGGAGTGACTGGCAGGCACCCGATGCAGATGGTAATTTTGTGGTGGATGCCCCATACCAGCTGGATGGAACTGCAGGAGTAAAGGATGATTTTCCGCTTGTAAATCCACAAAACCACATCTGGATATATCACACACCAATTAAATATGTGGATGAAAACTCAGAAATAAAGGTTAATGCGGTGGTGCACACCATAGCATCTGTTTCTAGTGTAGAATTGAAGTATATTCCCCTTCAGAGCGAACAGTATGTAAGCATGCAGATGAGCCGTATATCTGGAAATGAGACGGAGGGCACATATGTAGCCACTATTCCTGCACAGAACGGCACAGGTTACCTCAAATATTATATCACAGCTAGCGTGGGTGGTTCCACAACGAGAACACCTGAATATGTGTGTATAGTTGGAGAACTGGACATGAGTGTGAACATTTCCCTCTCAAGGACAGAGATAGCTCCTGGTGAAAACACTACAGTTACGGTCAGTGTTAAAAATGCTATCACCCACGGTGTGCTTGCGGGTGCAGAAGTATCCCTGAGTGTGTCAGGTCTTTCTGGAATGTTTGACAAAGAAAAAGGCAATACTGATAACAATGGAATATTTGTTGCAAATTTCACAGCGTCTAACACATCATCTGGAGGTACGGGAAAAATCATTGCTAATGTAAGTGCTGCGGGTTACAAGCATAGCAGTGCAGAGGTATTCCTCACAATTTCTTCAGGTGGTTCACTGCATGAACTTTCCGTAACAATTTCTCTCTCAAGCACACAGATAGTTGCCGGGAATTCCACAACAGTAACTGTTCTTGTAAAAAATGCGAGCAGTGGTGAACCCGTGGCAAATGCTCAGGTGAGCATGATTGCTGAAAATGTGCATGGAACATTTGAACATCAAACTGGCTATACAAATAGCAATGGGATGTTCGTTACTACCTTTACTCCAGATGAGGTTGCAAACAACACCACTGGCATAATAATTGCAAATGTGAACGCCAGTGGCTATAACACTGGTAATGCACAGAAATCCATCACAGTGTATCCCTCCTGGACATTGCTTCACGCACTCAGTGTGAATGTTGAGGTGAGCAGTGCAGAACTGAAGGCTGGAGAAAGCATCATAATCACAGTAACAGTTGTTGACGAAAAAAGTGAGACAGTTTTCGGAGCGAATGTATCTATTGAAATTATACCTCCTGTAGGACTGCTGGATGCTACATCAAAAACTACAGATAACTCCGGGCGCGTTACCTTTTTATTTACAGCAAAATCGGACATAGATAAAGATACTGTTGTGTCATTAAAGGTATCCGCAACGAAGACAGGATACACAGATGCAGAAAAATCACTAACAATCTCTGTGAGGAAGAAAGTGGAACCGAAACCTACACCTGGATTTGAGATGCTTCTTGTGTGTGCGGCAGCAGGTGCAGGTGTGATTTACCAGATGCAAAAGAAAGGCAGGAAAAACACCTGAGCACTTTCACTCACCCCTCCCTTTTAAATTTAAATACTCCCTCAGCACTACCTCTTTTCATGACACTGATGGATTTCGGAAATGAAAACAAAAAGTTAGGAGTTTCTTCCCTCCAGCCAATTCTCTACCAAAGCACAAAGAATTTACGGAGTGCAAAACCCCGAATTCCAGAGAAAGGCAGGGTGAGGTTTGTGCATCTCGCTGACCTGCATCTCGGAAGTTTTAGGATTGAGAGAAAAGAACTACAGCAGATTCCGCTCAGAATATTCAGAATGGTGATAGAATTCTGCAAAAAATTCAATGTAGATTTTGTGGTGATAGCTGGGGATCTCTTTGACTCAAATGTAACAAGTATTGAGTGTTTAAAGGAAACTGGAAGAATCCTTGCAGATGCAAAGGAGCATGGAATTAGGGTTTATTCAGTTCCTGGCTCACATGATGCAAGTCCGACGCACAGCGCATACATAGATGTGCTTGCCTCCGCAAATCTTATTCAGATTGTGGAAAAACTGGTACAAAATGAGGAAGGAAAAATTCAGATTAAGCCAGTACAGGATAAAACAGGAATTAATATTGTAGGGTTAGGAGGATTGAAGAGAGGAAATGAAATTGAATATTATAAAAACCTTGATTATGACACAATTGAAAAAATTCCTAAACCCAGAATTTTCATAATGCATTCCACAATTACTGAATTCCGCCCTGATTTTTTGAGGGAAGAACAAGGAATTCCGCTCTCACTTATTCCCAGAGATTTCAGTTATTATGCATGCGGACATGTGCACCAGAGACTACAGCAATTATGCGATGGCTACGGAATCTTTGTGTATCCAGGCCAGTTATTTGCAGCAACTATAAGGGACTTTGAGCACTGTACAAACTCCCTGCCCGGGTTTTACCTTGTAGATTTTGATGAACACATGCAAGTTTCAGAGCAATCCATTACTTTTGTGGATGTGTACTCCCTTCAAACCCTTGTAGGCGAACCTGAAAACATGATCCCTGATGTGCTGTTTGCAAAAATCTCATTTGAAGAATTTTCTCCCTCTGAACTGGAATACAAACTGAAAAACATACTGAAAAACTCGCTAAAAAGTCAGGGTTTGCAAAATTGTATTCTTCTTCTCAAGATGGAAGGAAAATTGAGGGAAGGAAGGCGGTGTGAGATTAGATGGCAGGAACTTGCGAAGGATTGCATAGAAAGCGGGGCTGTTGAGGTTTTTTTCAATAAAGAGAAAATTGAGGAAAAGGAAGTTGGCATGGAGATTATTCATGGAGAAACTACAGAAGAAATTGAGAGAAATACGATGATAGAATTTTTCCTGAAACGCGAAGGTGCATCTAACAGAGAGGCAGCGTTGGAAAAGGCTGAAAAAGCAATGGAACTCCTGCCAATACTTGCGAAGATACAGGAAGAGGGTGAAAAAAATGATGTGTATATTAATAGGATCTATGAGGAAGTGATAGAATGCCTAGAAAGGAGGAGTGCGAATGCTGATAAAACGCATTGAACTTGAGAATATCCGAAGCTACATCCGTGAAGAAATTAATTTTGACAGTGGGCTTCTGTTTATTGAGGGAGACATAGGTGCGGGGAAAACCACGATTTTGATGGCAATAAAATTTGCACTTTTTGGTGGTGGGAAGGAGAGTGGTATTAAGTATGGAGAGATGCTGAGGGAAGGTGCCAGGGAGGGAAGAGTGAAACTTTACTTTACCCTTGATGGAAAAGAATATGCAATTGAACGCAAACTTAAGAGAGAAAAGGAAAAAATTGAACAAGATAAGGATGTGAAGATTGAGATGGAAGGGGGTTATCGCTACCTTTCTCCAAAAGGAGCAGATGAAGAAATAATGAAAATCATAGGAATGAAGAAGGGTGCTGGAGAGAAGAAGGGAATATTTGCAAAAATGTATGAGTTTGCGCTTTATGTTCCGCAGGAGAGCATGAAAGAAATAATTGCACCAGGTAGTGAGATCAGTGAAAAAAAGCGGGAGACGATTTCAAAGATTTTCGGGTGCGATGCCTATAAGAGGGCAGAAAAGAACGCCTCGGAAGTCGGGGAAAGAATGAAACAAAAGATCAGTGTGCTGATGGCACAACTTGGAGAAAACTATGTGGAATTAGAGAGACGCAGGGACGCAATGGAAAAGGAACGCAAAGAGAGAGAGGAGAAACAAAAGCAGGTAGAGCTTACCAAAAAAAGGATAGAAGTCATAGAGAAGGAATGCGAAGAACTAGGAAAAAATCTTAAGAAATATGAGGAAGAGAAAAGAAAAATTGAGAAACTTGAGAGAGAAAAAAGTGTTCAGGAGACCCGAAAGAGGTCTAGGCTGGATGAAATGGAAAATGAAAAGAAGGAGATTTCTGAACTTGAAATGAAAATTGAAGAGGCAAAAAGAAACCTGGAAGTAGTGGAACCTCGGTACAGAGAATACGAGGCACTTAAGCACACCATGGAGGAGGAGAATAAGAAAAGAGAGAACTACCAAGAAATTAAGGAAGAATTTCTTCAAAAAAAGGGAAAACTTGAAGGGATAAAAAAAGAGATTGGGAAGGAGGATGAGCTCAGGAAAAGAATGGAGGAAATCGGAAATGTGGCAGAGGAACTGGATTCCCTGAGAAAAGAAAAGGAGAAAAACACTACTGATATTGCCAAGATATCAAAAGAGATAGAAAAACTTCAGGAAAAAGTTGCCAAGAATGAAAAGGAGAAAAAGGATTTTGCGGACCTTACAGGTAAGAAATACTGCCCGAAATGCAGACAGGAACTCAGCAGAGAGCATGTTGAAAAAATTATTGCAGAACTGGAGGAAGAAATTGCGAAGGAAAAAGAGGAAATTGCAGAAAAAAATAGCGAGATAGAGAAACTAAAGGCAAGGAAGGGCTATCTTGAAAATGCTATAAAAGAGAAACAGAAGTTGGAGAAGGAATATAATGAAATTCAACGCATGCTGGACGAAATTGTGAAAAAAAAGGAAGATGCTGATATCCTTGAAAGAGAGATTGAGAATCTTGCAGGAGAAATGATGGAGACAGGATATGATGAGGAGAGATTCAGAGAAATTGAGAAAAAAATTAAAGAAATGCAAGGGGTGGAAGAGAAATACACAAAGTTTTCTACGGAACTTCAGGGGATGAATGCAAGGTGCAAGAAATTGAAAGAAAATCTTGAGTTGCGGGAAACTGAACTCAAGGAAATTGAAGAGAAAATTGTGGAGATTGGCAAAGAGCTGGAGCAAACAACTTATGATGAAAAAGAGTACAATAAATTGAAGGAAAAGCAGAGTGAAAAGCTCAAAGAACTTGGAGAAAGCAAAGGAGAACTGAAAGGGATTTTAGAAAGTATTAAAAAGAGTGAAGGAATTATTGCAGACCTTGAGCGCCAGATTAAAGAATTAGAAGAGTGCAGGGCAATGGTGGAGAAACTGAAGGATTATCAGAAATTTCTTGAAAATCTGGGAGAGGCTTACCATAAGGTTGCTGAGAATGTACTCAGGGATGCAAGGTACAATTTAGAGAGGGAAATCAACAGCTGGCTAACAACACTGCTTGGTGAGGAAAGAGAGATTGAGAGCGTCACCCTAGATGAGAATTTTAACCCTGAGCAGCATGTTGGTAGTGGTTATATCCGCCCTGTAGCAAACCTGAGCGGAGGGGAAGGCACAGCACTCTCCTTCGCATACCGCCTCGCACTTAACAGACTACTTTCAAAAAATTATCTTGGTAGAAGTGCCTTGCTGATTCTGGATGAGCCCACAGACGGATTCTCCAGTGAGCAGATAAATGCCCTGAAAGACCTGCTACAGAAATTGAAGATGGAGGGCACACATAGCCAGATTATTGTAGTCTCACATGAAAGGGAGCTGGAGGGAGCAGCAGATATTGTTTATGAAGTAGTGAAAGGGAGGGATGGAACTAAAGTACACCGGGTAGAGAGGATGTAAAATGGAGCAACCAAAAATCTATACGGTCACTGAACTCTGTTCAAGAATAAAGGAGCATCTGAAAGGGGAGCCAGAACTCAGAAATATTTACATAAGGGGAGAGATAAGCAATCTTGCAATTTCACAGGAAAGGGCATACTTTGCATTGAAAGATGCTGTATCAAAAATAAATGTGGTAATGTTTTCCCTGCCTCCTGGTGCGGAACAGCAACTCAAGGAGGGCATCACAGTAGTGGTGCATGGAAAAATCGATTTTTATCAGCGAGATGGAAAACTAAATTTAATTGCAGATATATTTTATCCAGTTGGGCAGGGAGATGTTTATCTCAAACTTGAAATGCTGAAGGAAAAATTGAAAGCAGAGGGAATTTTTGCACTAGAAGCAAAAAGAAAAATCCCAAAATATATATTTAGCGTTGGAATTGCCACATCTCTCCAGGGCGCAGTTGTGCATGATATTCTGCATGCGCTTGCAATGAGTAGGGGTATGGAAATTTTTGTGATTGATACCCAGGTGCAGGGTGAAGGTGCAAAGGAAAGTATAGTAAAATCCATAGAAATCCTCAACAATCTAAATGTGGATGTAATAATTCTTGCAAGAGGTGGTGGAAGCATAGAAGACCTCTGGGCATTTAATGAGGAAATTGTTGTGAGGGCAGTAAGAAATTCCAAAATTCCAGTAATTACCGCAATTGGGCATGAAACTGATATTACACTTTCCTGTCTTGCCAGCGATCTGAACCTTCCAACACCTTCTTATGCAGGTAAATTTCTTCTTGAAAGGTATCAAGAAAACCTGAAAGAAACAGAAGAATTGATGAGGGCGCTCAACGAGGCAGCCACTGAGTATATTCAGGAACTGGTTACTGCCCTGGATTTTCTTTCAACAAGGATTTCGCCTCTTGAGTTCCAGCGGCTCATAAAAAACCAGATGGAAAAAATTGAACTGTTAGAAAAACTGCTTAAAAATACTGTTCAGAGCGCTATAAATGACAGAAAGATGTGGTTAGCGAAACTGGAATCCCTGCTGGCTCTACAGCACCCTGAAGAAATTTTGAAGCTTGGATATGCCTACATTACTAAAGAGGAAATGGTAGTAACCAAGGGCATAGAACTACATGAAGGTGAGTTAATTGAGATTCACTTCTGGGATGCAGTTGTGCATGCCCAGGTGCAGGGCAGAGAGGTGAAAGAATGGAAAAAGGAAGAAGTTTTGAAGAAAAATTGAAGCGTGTGGAAGAGATCATTGCAAGAATCCAGAGAAAGGAAGTGGGGCTTGACGAAATGCTGAAAGATTTTGAAGAAGGAACACAGCTTCTCAGGGAATGCAAGGAAGAACTGGTGAGGGCAGAGAACCGAATAAAATTTCTGATTGAAAAGGAGGGTAAAATTGAGGAAACTGAAAAGCCAGATGCCATATGAAACCGTTGTGATTACCAGGAATTCGCACATAAATGCAAGTGCAATTGGAGTGTATATCCAGCACCAGAAATATTTCATGAGGGTTTTTGAGAATTCCAACACATTTCAGAACCTCTTGAGAAATAAGGAGTTTTCAATCAATTTTGTATCGTTTGAACAGCTTGGTTTGCTGCTTAGGTGTGCACTGAAAGGGCACAATAACGATGAAGAGGAACTCAATGAAAATGAAATTCTTTTCTGGAATGGTATTCCTTACTTGAAGAATACCTGTGCGGTTATTGTAAGGGTTGTGGAAGCATGTGTGCAAGAGATATGTGACTGGATTGGGAGTACAAAGTGCATGGAAATAATTGCGGAAGAAATTTTTTCATTCGGGAAAATGAGTGAGCCAGTTATAAGAAGCAAAAATATTCCTATCCTTGAATGTGCAGTGCTCGCAACCAGATACTTTGATGCATGCCCAGAATCTAAAAGGAAGCTCAGAAAAAAAATTGAGGTTCTCCTACCAAAAATAGAGGGGTGGGAGGCGGAGGTAAGGATTATCAGACAGATTATATGGGAAGGAAAAGTAGGGTTAGGAGCACCATAAAGTATAAATTCCCTTCTGTAATACCCCTTTTATCAGTGAAGGTGATATTTTGGGAGAAATGCCTGTAGTTCTCCTGACGAAAGCAGACATATCCGAGCTAAAGAGAGTGATAGATTCTGTGATGACAGTTGCATCTCACGGAATTTTTTACCGTGCAGGGCTTGGAATTGGAAATCGTATTGCTGGTCTAAGCTACAAAACAAACTACTTTCAGGAAGTGGGTGAGCGTCTCAGAAAAGAGGGCTGGCTTAAAGAGATCAAGTTTGGAGAGGATGGTACTGTGATTGTTAAAGGATCAATTGAGGTAGAACCCTCAAATGTGGAATCCTGCCACATTCTGCGAGGAATTATTGCAGCCATTTATCAGAAACACCTAAATTCGGGAAGTGTATACTGCACAGAATACAAATGCGAAAGTATGGGCAGTCCAAATTGCGAATTCAGAATAGAAACCGAGGTGATATGATGCCAGAAATCACTCGAGTAAGCACCGGAATCCCAGGGCTGGATGAGATGATCATGGGTGGTTTTCCCAAGCCATCTGCAATATTAGTTGCTGGAGAACCAGGTACAGGTAAAACTACATTTGCAGTCCAGTCCCTCTTTCACGGTGCAAAGAAAGGTGAAAACTGTGTGTACATAACTGCAATTTCCGAGCCACAGTGGGTAGTCCAGCGTTTCCTTTCCACCTTCAAATTCTTTGATAAAACTGCAATTGAGAAGGGAAAACTTGTATTCATAGACATCGGGCGAAATCTGATGGAAAATCCAAGGGGCATTCTTTCCACAATGAAGGCAAAAATTGAAAAATACAATCCAGAGCGTCTTGTAATAGATCCTATCACACCAATAAAAAATGCATGGGAAAAATCTGGAGAAACTAGGGAACTGCTCCACGAACTCCTGGCGTATCTCAAGGCGTTCAACTGCACATCCATCCTCACCGCTGAAATTACATATCCAGATATTCCGAAAACCTTAGAGGGTTATATGGTGGATGGAGTTGTTGTTCTTTCATATCCAGAGGAAGAGAAGGTGAGGCGGAAGTACCTGGAAGTCCTAAAAATGCGGGGCACAAAGCATATTACTGGTAGGCAACTTGTGGACATTACCCCAGAAGGGTTTTCAGTGCAACCCGGATTGAGATAAAAATTGTATGTTCAAAATTTGTGTTGATCCAACTAAACTTTCTTTTGACTATGTGCCTCCAAGGTTACCGTGCCGTGAAAAGCATCTTCAGGAACTGGCGAATCTTTTCAGACATACGGTGCACAGCAGAATAACCCAGAATGTGTTTCTGCACGGTTATGTGGGCACTGGAAAAACAGTAACTGCAAGGCGGTTCTGCATTGATTTCAAGAATATGTGTCTTTCTCATAACATACCAGTGGAGTATGTGCATATTAATTGCAGGCAGAGAATGAATGAAGTCAGCGTTATGACTGCGCTGCTCCGCTATTTTCAGCCAGATTTCCCTGACAGAGGTTTTTCGGTTCAGGATATGCTTGGTGTGCTTGAAAAAATTCTTAACTGGAAAAAAATGCACCTCCTGCTTGTGCTTGATGAGGTGGATGTGCTCTTGCGAAAAAAGGCAGATCTGATATATAATATTACCAGGATTAATGAGGATGCGCTGCGGGATGGCAGAGTTTCACTTATTCTTATTTCCCAGATAAATGTTTTTCAACTTCTGGATCCTTCTTCAATGAGTACATTTAAACGCTCAAACATAATCCGATTTGAGAGATATGCTGCAGAGGAGCTTTACCAAATTCTGACGGCAAGGGCAGAGGAAAGTCTGGCTCCAGGTACATATTCTGATGAGGTGATAAGGTTTATTGCGGAAGTAGCGAGTAAAACAGGGGATGCAAGGCATGCTATTGAATTGCTTGAAAATGCTGTGATTCTGGCGGAGGGAAGAAATGCAAATGAAATAACGATAGAGGATGCAAGAGCTGCAAGAGCTAGAGAAGTGGGATTAGATGTAGAATTGCTGGAAAACCTGGACAGACATAAAAAACTTGTACTTCTAGCCATTTCTCAGACCACAAAAACCCGTAGCGAAGTTTCCTCTGGAGAGATTGAGAGAACATATGCCTCTCTCTGTGAATTGTATGGGGAAAGGAAGCGAGGACATACACAGTTCTGGAAATACCTTAAGGAACTGGCAGATATGGGTTTGATTACCGCAAGAAGCACACACACGCAGGGAACAACCACACTTATATCTCTATCTGATGTTTCTGCCAAACAACTTGAAGAAATTATTGAGAAGATGCTATAATACCTTTGTTCCATCCAGTTTTATGATAAGGTATTATTAACTACTCTATATAGTTAACATGCGAAACATTTATATACTTGCTGTGTATTATATTAACTACAAGGTGGTGTTAAAATGGAGCCAAACAAAAGAAAAGGGAAAATGGTTGCGGGTGTGGC
>JBMFNP010000004.1:0-58523 GCA_049970095.1 Thermoplasmata archaeon
TACCCCTTAACACAGGTACCGTAGGGTGTAACCCCGTGAGGTTACCGTAAGGGGAGGGGGCTTGCCCCCTCCCCTCGGTGAACACGAAAATTTTATATCATACGACTCCTTTCCTCCTTCGATAAATATGCCAAAAGATGAAGAACCACATGAGGATGAAGATTTACTGAAAGAGATTGAAGAACTGGAAAAGGAACTGATGGGTGAGGAGAAGGAAAAACCTGCAGAGAAGAAAGAAGAAGAACCAGAAGAAGTGGCTGAAGAGGAAAAAGAGGCGGAAGAAAAAGAGAGTGAGGAGGAAGAGAAAATTCAGAAAACGCTGAAAACACCACCTAAGAAAGAGAAGGAAGAAGAAGAGGAAGAAGTGGCTGAAGAGGAAAGACCAGAAAAAGAGGAAGAAGTGGGAGAAGAGGAAAAGGTTGAAGAAAAAGAAGAGGAAGAATTACCTTCCGAAGAGGTTGAGAAGGAAGTAAAAGAAGAAGTGGGACTTTCAAAAGTAAGTGTAGAAACAGGAACAAGTTTCTATATCTGGGTGTCCATGTTCATCATTGGGCTGATTGTTTATATTGCTGTAATTTCAGCCTATATATCAGGCATCTATCCTCACAAAATCCTCACATCAGCTCTTCTGTTTCTTTCTGATGCGGTAGGCGTATTTGGTCTCTGGAAAGCCCTCACAATACCCTCAGTCAAGCCCACCGTAAGAGCAGAAGTGAAGAAAGCAGAGCCTAAGGTGGAAGTAGAAGAGATGAAGGAAGAAGAAGAGGTAGTTATTGAAGAGGAAAAAGCAGAGACTGAGGAGAAGAAAGAAGAGGAAGAGAAAGAAGAGGAGAAGGTAGAGGAGGAAAAAGCAGAGACCGAGGAAAAGAAAGAAGAGCCAAAGGAAGAATCAAAAAAGGTGAAGTTTCTCTGCCCGATATGCAAGACAGAGGTTGATGCAGACGCAACATCCTGTCCAAACTGTGGAGTCGGATTTGAAGAATGAACGGGGATAATTATGCACATCACATGGTATGGGCATGCGTGCTTTAAGGTGTATGAAAACATAGGGATCGTGACAGACCCCCATGATGGTAGATCCATCGGTCTGCCAGTTCCATCTATTGAAGCGGATATTGTGCTGATGAGCCACGACCACTTTGACCACAACTGCAGAAGTGCAGTAAAAACAAAGAATGCTAGAGTAATCAACAAACCAGGAAAATATATAGAAAAAGGTGTGGAAATTCTTGGCATAGAAACATACCACGATGACGCATTAGGCTCAAAGCGTGGAAAGAATATTGTTTTCAAATTTAAATATAAGGATATAAACTTCTGTCATCTTGGTGACCTGGGACATGCGCTCACCAGCGAGCATGCAAACATGCTTGGTGAAATAGATGTGCTCTTCATTCCTGTAGGGGAAACCTACACCCTTCCAGTAAATGAATGCTGGGAAACGGTAAATGTGCTCAAGCCTAGAATTATTGTGCCCATGCACTACAAAATATCAACCCTTTCGCTTCCAATAAGCCCCGTAGATGTGTTTCTCAGGAATGCTGGTGGCGTGGAGATTGTCAATATAAACTCAAGAGAAAAGGAGATTGACCGCAGTGAACTGGGAGACAAAAGAAAAATCTGGGTATTCTCATTTTAGGGAATGTGGGGTAGATTTTCATGGACCTGTTTGAGGCTATAAAGACAAGAAGGAGCATAAGAAAGTATAAGAGCCAGATGGTTGATGATGAACTCATCAGGAAAATTTTCCAGAATGTTAGGTACGCACCATCAGCACATAATGCCCAGCCATGGAAATTTATTGTCGTGAGGGACGAGGAAAAGAAGAAGAAAATAGCCCAGTATTGCAACAACCAGAAATTTATATCGGAAGCACCCGTGGTAATTGTTGCCTGCGGACTTCCAGACGAGAGTCAGGCTAATATTGGAAATTGGATAAGTGCATTTGTTGTGGATGTTTCAATTGCCACAACCTATCTTATGCTTGCAGCATGGGCGATGGGATTGGGAACATGCTGGGTTGGTAATTTCAATGAAGAAAAGATAAAAGAAACCCTTGGCATAGGTGACGAAATCCGTATAATTGCCATCACACCCCTCGGGTATCCAGATGAAAGCCCAGAACCCAGGGGTAGAAAAAATCTCTCGGAAATTGTGACATACGAAGGGCTTGAGTAAATGTTGATAAAAGTTATTACTACAAATTCTGGGAAGTTCAGAGAGATCTCTCATTTTTTTATAAACACTAAATTGAAATTCAAAATGGAACCAGTTCCCTTACTTGAAATTCAGGCAAACACACTGGAAGAAGTGGTTGCTGAGAAACTGGCGTCGGTTCCAGAGGAAACTGGCAATTGCATTGTTGATGACTCGGGACTATTTGTTGATGCACTCTCGGGTTTTCCAGGCGTTTATTCCTCTTATGTTTACCGCACAATTGGAGTGCATGGGCTTTGCAAATTGCTTGAGGGCGTGAGTGAGAGAAAAGCAAGGTTTGAATGTGTAGTAGGGTTGAGAATATCTGGTAAAAAACATTTTTTTAAAGGCGTATGTGGAGGAAGAATTATAGAGGTACCAAAGGGTAGTGGTGGTTTCGGATTTGACCCTATCTTTATGCCAGATGGTTATCAGGAAACTTTTGCACAATTACCCACAGAAAATAAAAATTTAATATCTCATAGAGGGAGAGCGCTCCAGCAACTTAGAGAATTCTTTCAGACACAGGGAATCTTATAGGCACACACCCAACATTAACTCTCACTTTCCATTATGTTTTTCAATTACCTCTTTTATTTTCCTTTGGATTTTTTTCACAAAAACAGGTATATCAAAATTTTTGGCTTGTTTCAAGCATGCATCCTTCATTGAGAGAAGATGTTCTGGGGTAAGCATTCTTATTTTTTCAATAAATTTATCTGGCTCTGCAGGAAGTAGAAAACCTGTTTTTCCATCAATGATTGTTTCCCTGTATCCACCTTCATCTGTAGCAAGCACAATTTTTCCACTAGCCATTGCCTCTATAGGTGTGAGTCCAAGGTCTTCGTCAATTGCAGTAGTGATTAAACCTTTGCATGTAGCATACAGGTCTCGCAGTTCTTCATCACTAACCTCACCTAGAAATTCCACATTGTCTGGCTTCAGTTTTTTTAATTTCTCAAAGTTTTTTTCAGCCCAGTCACCTTTAGAGTACCATCCCACAATTTTGAGTTTCTCATGTGGAAGGTGTCTGAAGATTTCCATCTGCAATTCAATCCTTTTTTCAGGGTAAAGACGGTTTACTGAAAGCCAGAAATCCCCAATCTCTTTGAATCTGTATCTGGAAACAGGTAGCATTGTGTAAACAACCTCTGCATCCCGCCCATAATCTCTGAGAATTCGCTGGCGTACATTTTCACTATTAGCCACAATCTCATCCACATAATTTCTGATGCAGTATCTCTCAAATATTCTGTGGGTTCCAGTCCATGCATAGGCAATCATTTTTCTGAACAATGTCTCCTGAGAATTAATCACACGGGCACGAAATTCAAAAAATGCCCTGGTGGGAGTATGACAGTAGTAGAGATTTGGAGAGTGATGGAGTGCAGCATAATGTGCCCAATTCCCTGAAAAAATAAAGAAGTCATATCGGTCTCTGAAATCTGAAAGAAGAAACTGGAGCGAGGCATCTATCTGTTTGAGTGGGGGCACACGAAACACATCACCAAGAGAAATCACTTTTATATCAGGATAGCCTGCCATCCTGACAGCATTTCTATTCAGGTCTGTGGTAATTATATCTGCATTTATTTCTCTGGCAAGGGCGAAAACCAGTTTTTCAGCACCTCCAATTGTTCCAATATAATCGTGAAAGATGCAGATTTTCATTTCAGTCACTCACCCAAAAGGTTTTTGAGTTCTATTGTTTCTTGCGTGCCATTTTCCATGTTTTTTATGCTTACTTTTCCTTCCCTCAATTCAGTATCACCAATAATCACAACCTTTTTTGCACCAATGCGGTCTGCATATTTGAACTGCTTTTCAAGGTTTCTTTTCAGTATATCTGTTTCTACACTGTATCCTCTGGCTCTCAACTTATTTGCAATTCTGATTGAAAGCGGGTAAAAATCCGGGTTAGTGAAAGCTATGAAAAAATCGGTTTCCAGTTTTTCCTGGTACCATTTACCTTTCTTTCGCATTAGCTGTTCTACCACAGCGTCCCCAAGCGCAAAACCTACAGCTGGCACTTTCGCATCACCAAAGAGCTCTATCAGATTATCGTATCTTCCTCCACCGAATATGGCACGGAATACACCATTTTTATCAAAACATTCAAAGACCACACCAGTATAATAACTCAGTCCTCTAACCAATCCGAGGTCAAGCATACAGTACTTATCCACTTCATACAATTTCAGGTATGAGGAAAGTTTCTCCAGTTTCTCTATCGCATGCAGTGCCTTGGAAAAACCTGGCGTCATTTCCTGCACATCCTTTCTCTTGGAACTGAACGGAAGAATTTCCTCCAGATGCTTTCTCAACTCACCAATCGCATCCTTTGTAAACTCTTTTCTGGTTGAAAGTAGGGTGTTTAATTTGTCAATCATTTCTTTCAATACCCCAGCACCTATGAGCCGCTCTGTAAATTCTTCCGTGCTGAGCCTATCCTTCTTGTCAATTACCCTCATAGCCTCTTCAGTGTTGCTCACACCCATGCAGCTCAGAATGCCCTCAATCAACTCCCTGTTTGAGATTTTTATCACAATCTCATCTTCTATGCCCAGCGCCCTCATCATTTCCAAACCTACTGCAATTATCTCAGCATCCGCTTCAATATTTTCCACACCAAAAATATCTACATTCAATTGATAGAACTCTCGTAACCTCCCAGACTGCGGTTCCTCGTATCGCCACATCTTGGAGAGACAGTACCATTTCTGTGGAAGTGTGAGCACTTTTCGCTTTGACGCGATCATTCTTGCAACAGAGGGTGTGAGTTCCGGAATCAGAGTAATCTCTCTTCCTCCCTTATCTATGAACGAAAAAGTTTCTTCTACGATATCCTGACCGCTCTTGAGTTTGAATAATTCCAGTCCTTCCACACTCGGAGTATCTATTTCTCTGAACCCGAATTTTCTTACAGCAGATATCAGTGCGTCAAACATTTTTCTTCTGGCAACCATTGTCTCGGGATAGAAGTCTCTGAAACCTCTCAGTGGTTGAAGCATGATTTGCGCATGGAAAGGTAGAATATATGCTTAACTATTCTATTGATTGGCAGTTTTGTGCACTTCCCAGTGCATGTGCTTAAATATTTTTAGAAAGGCTTAAGTAATGGAAATCTTTATATATGAGTTAGTATTTCACCTTCCAAGGTGATTTTTCTGATTAAACTCGGCACCATTGAATTGATTTCTACCAGTGGAAATATAATTGCCATCTGCGAAAAAACACCAGAAATAAACATAGAGGTATTTGATGCCCGTGGAAGGAAAATTGGCAGAATTACTAAGGTATTTGGACCAGTTGCAAATCCATATGTAAAAATCTTACCAGATAAGAGTTTACGCACACTGGAAAGTTTCACATGGGCTGGAAAACCCATTTACACAGGTGAGAAACATGGTGGAAAAAAAGAAAAAAGTAGAAGAAGAGGAGATAAGGAAATGCCCTTACTGCGGGAGCACACACATCATTAAAGACTATGACCGCGGGGAACTGGTGTGTGACGAATGTGGCTCTGTACTTTCAGATAGAATAATTGACCAGGGACCTGAGTGGAGAGCATTTGACATGGAGCAGGGAGAAAAACGTGCAAGAACAGGAGCACCCATGACCTACACCCTACACGACAAGGGACTTTCAACAGATATTGGCTGGAAAAACAAGGATTCCTATGGGAAGAGCATTCCCACAAAAAATCGTGCCCAGCTTTACAGATTGAGAAAATGGCAGAGGCGGATAAGGGTTTCCAATGCTACCGAGAGAAACCTTTCGTTTGCCCTCCAGGAACTTGACAGAATGTCTGCAACTCTAAACCTTCCAAAGAATGTAAGAGAGACCGCTGCAATGATTTACAGAAAAGCAGTGAACAAGAATTTGATAAGAGGCAGGAGCATAGAAGGTGTTGTTGCTGCAGCCCTTTATGGCGCCTGCAGACAATGCGAAGTACCCAGAACCCTGGACGAAATTGCCTCATGCTCAAGAGTTGGAAGAAAGGAGATTGGTAGAACCTATCGTTTCATGACAAGAGAACTCAAACTCAAATTGATGCCCACAAAACCCCAGGATTACATTCCAAGATTTATCTGTGCACTTAAACTGAGCGGAGAAACCCAGAATGTTGCACTGAAAATTCTGCAGGATGCAGCCGAAAAAGAACTCACTTCTGGAAGAGGTCCAACAGGTGTGGCTGCAGCAGCAATATATATCGCATCTATAAAAACAAATGAGAGAAGGACGCAGCGTGAGGTTGCTGATGTTGCCGGGGTTACTGAGGTTACAATCAGAAACAGATATAAGGAACTTACAGAAAAGCTGGGAATTGACATAGAACTGTAAAACTTTTCTGTTTTTTCACATTTTTGATTTGTCATTGCAGGTCTTGTTTATGAAAGGAGTGGCTTTGGTTTCTGCGGGAATTGATTCGCCAGTTGCACTTTACCTCATGCTTGAAAAAAACTGGGAAATGGTTGCTGTCCATATGGATAATCAGCCATTTACAGATGCACACACCGTGGAAAAATATGTGAAAATCATAGGGAAATTGAGAGAATTGTCTGGCAAAAATTTTCCAGCATACATCGTACCTCACGGGAAAAATCAGGGGGAAATTGCAAAAAACTGCACGCGCAGATACCAGTGCGTCCTTTGTAGAAGAATGATGTTCAGAATAGCCACAGATCTCGGAAAACAGCACGGTGCAAATTTCATAGTAACTGGTGAATCACTGGGGCAGGTTGCCTCCCAGACACTTTCAAACATTCTGGCGGAACACAGCAGTGCAGGTCTCCATGTTTTGCGCCCCCTTATTGGTATGGATAAGATTGAGATTGAAAGTATTGCCAGAGCATGTGGAACATTTGAAATTTCAATAGAGCCTGGGATGTGCTGCACAATTGTGCCTGAAAAACCAGCCACATCAGCAAAAATAGAAAGCATCCTGCGTGAGGAAGAAAAAATTGACATAAACACAATGGTTCGGGATTCCTTATGCAACGCAGAAAAAATATAGATTTCTATCTTGTCAGGATGTGTAGTGGCAAAACTGCGTATGAAGCACTGCCAGTGCGGGGCATCAAATTTAATAGAAAGGGGGTTGTGAAAGCCTTAATAGATATGGGTTACACTGTGGAAGATTTCAGGGCACTTATCATTGCAAAAAAAGAAATTGAAACAACGATTTTTCCATCTGGCAGATTGCTCATAAAATGTGAAAAAGAGGAGAATGCAAGCAGAGAGGCAAATTTTATAGGAAGCGTGATCATAGCAAATTCCGAGATCTGAGTTGATGGTTCCATTTCCGATAGGTTTTTATTGGAAATGGTAATATACCATACTACGCCACAATTACAGAGGTGTGTTTATTGTCTGGTGATGAGAGGATCTGTCCGGTGTGCGATACGAAACTCGCTAAATCCGAAACAAAATGTCCTATCTGTGGTACGGATCTTGCTGCTGTTGACGAAAAAGCCCTTGAAAATATTGATATATCAGTGCTTAAAGACAAAACCAAGGCTATTGATGATATTTTGAGTTTGCTGGAAGAGGAAGAGAAAAAGGTGATGGCTGAGAGAAAGGCAGAGGCACAGAAAGGAAAGGAAAATGTGGGAAAGCAAGAGGGGGAGAAAAAACCAGTTTCTGAAAAACCTCTGCCAAAAACTGAGGAAAAGGAGGAGAAAAAATCTGAAGAGAGGAAAGAGATGTTTGTATGTCCTCTCTGCCATGCGGAGATTCCAGTAGATGTGAACACCTGTCCAAAGTGTGGTGCAATTTTTGAGGAGGCCGTGGCATTTATTTGTCCCGTGTGTCATACAGAGGTTTCTGCAGACGCCAGTACCTGCCCCAAATGTGGTGCCATATTTGTGGTAGAAGGTGAGGAGGCACCTGCGGTGGCAGGATCTGCAGTAGAAAAGCCACCAGAAGAAAAATCTGCGCCTACATTAGCTGCACCTGCAGAAAAACCCGCACTCACACCTACCCCAGAAAAAATCCCACCCATAGAAGAAAAGAAGGTAGAGAAGAAAGTAGAAGACCTGGCGAAAGAACTGGCTTTAAAGGTAAATGAGGCGAAAATCCTCCTTGAAACAATGCGAAAGTTTGGTGTGGAGGAAAAAGAAACAAAGGAGAGTATCAGCAGGTCACTGAGTGCCGGGAAGGAAAAAGATTATGTGCGAGCGCTGGAAATAATGAACACCGCCCTTCAAAACGGAAAAAATCTGGTGATGGAGAAAATTGGAAAAATGATAGAAACACTTGAAAACGAAATCAGAGGTTATGCTAAACTGGGATGTGATGTGAAGAAAGGCATAGGGTACTGTGAACGGACTGCATTTGCTGTGGAAACCGAAAACTTCGAAAACGCTGTGAAAATTTACACACTAGCTACAGATTACGCAAAAAAACTCAAAGAGAATTTTGAGGCGAGAAAGAAAGAGTTTGATGCCCTTATGCATAACATTGAGGAGTACAGAACATACGGAGTGCCTGGCATGGAAGAACTTAAAAACCGTCTGGATGCTGCAATGAGTGCATATGGGAGCGGGAAAATAGATGATGGAGACAGAGTGATTGCAGAGATAAAGGAAAAGCTGAATGCCGCACTGCCAAACTATGTGACCAGCAGGATTGCGGAGCAGGCAGGGAAATTACGGGAAGCAAAGTTGCTTGGCATGGATGTTAAAAACAAGATTGAATATTTGAAGGAAGCAAATATATGTATAAAAAAGAAGGATTATGCCCAGGCACTGGTATGGATTAACAAGATTGATAGAAAGGAGGCGTGATTGATTGGGACAGATAAAAAGATTGGTGCTGGATGTCTTGAAACCTCTTAATCCCACAATACTCTCACTTGCAGAGACCCTCACAACTGCAAAAGGAATAAACAGTGTCACCTGTACGATAGAGGAAGTGGACAGGGAAACTGAGACGGTGAAGGTAATCATAGAAGGAAACGATGTTATATTTGCTTCTGTAGAAAAAATCATCACAGACTCTGGCTCCGTAATAAGATCCATAGATAGCGTCACAATCGGAAAAAAGCATGGTGAAGAAAAAATTGGAAGGTGATTATAATGGTCACAAAAGAGGAAGTAATAAGCAGGGTGAAAAAGGAAGAAATAAAGCATATCCAGTTGATTTTCACGGATATATATGGAAATGTTAAAGGTCTCACTGCACCTGCATCTAAACTGGAAGAAACTATTGAGAGAGGCGCGGGTGTGGATGGAAGTTCCCTTGGGCTGGCATCTGTAGAATCTTCAGACTTGCGGGTGGTGCCAGATATAGAAACACTGAAAATAGTAACTCGGGAAGGCATAAAGACCGCAACCTTCCTATGCAACATTTATGATAGCAAAATGAGGCGCCACAGCGGAGACCCGAGATTCATTCTGGAAAATGTGCTAAGAGATGCTAGGAACATGGGCTTTGATGTATTTACAAAGCCAGAACTTGAATTTTACTTATTTAAACTTTCTGAAAATGGACTTCCCACATCTGAGCTTTTTGACATAGGGAGGTATGGAGATACTTATCCGCTTGACAAAGGCGAGTTTTTGAGAAAGAAGGTTGTAGACACGCTCTGGAGCCTCGGAATTGACTATGAGGTCACGCATCACGAAAACGGGTGTGGACAGCATGAAATAGAGCTTTATTATGTAAACGCGCTTACCTCTGCTGACTGGGTGGTGCTGACAAAGAGGGTACTTAAATGTGTGGCAATGGAATATGGTGCATATGCTTCATTTATGCCAAAACCATTCAGGGAATATGCTGGCTCTGGGCTCCATGTGCACCAGTATCTCAGGAATTCGGAAGGAAATGCGTTTTATGACAAAAAAGGAAAATGGGAATTGAGTGAGAATGCACTGCATTATATCGGGGGTCTCGTTGCACATGCAAAGGAAATCTGTGCGGTGCTGTGTGCCACCGTGAATTCCTATAAGCGTCTGGTACCTGGGTATGAGGCACCGGTCTACATCTGCTGGGCAGTGGAGAACAGGAGCGCAATGATTCGTGTACCTGGGGGGCGTGGCGAGAGCACAAGGGTGGAAATGAGATGTCCAGACCCATCTGGCAACATCTATCTACAGATGGCTGTGATGATTGCTGCAGGACTTGAGGGAATAAAAAACAAAATTGAACCTCCAGAACCCGTGGAAATGAACCTTTACGAGCGATGTGAGGGAGAATTGCAAAAGAAGGAAATAGCCCTCCTTCCCACATCACTATCCCAGGCGCTGGATGAAATGGAAAATGGAACCCTTGCAAAAAAGGTGCTTTCAGAGTTTCTGTTCCAAAGATTTATTGAACTGAAGAGAGCAGAAGCCCTAGAATATTCAAGATATGTGACAAACTGGGAAAGAGAGCGCTATCTTCAGATATGAGGTAAGCTATGGAGATCCATGCATGCCCGCAGTGTGGTTCCAGAAACCTGATGAAAAAATATTTGTTTGAGGGTCCTATTACATATGTCCACGAAACTTACGAAACATGCACATGCAAGAATTGTGGCTGGGAAGGGGTTCCAATATGCTTTCACTCTGAAAAACAGTATACAAAATTCCTCCAGGAGATGCATAAAAAGGAAGAAGGGAGCGGGGATAGCTAAGCTTGGACAACGGCGCAGGACTTAAGATCCTGTTGCGAAGGCATTCGCCGGTTCAAATCCGGCTCCCCGCAAATTGTAAATCGCAAAAAATATGTGGTGGTAATGCATAAGGGTATGGGAAATATGGGGATAATCTCGGTGGAGATGCTGGCAACTGCTCTCAAGGAAAAACTTAAGGGAAAGGGCTATAATGAGAAAGATCTTGATAGATTAGCAGAATACATTATGAGTTTTTTTGGTTTTGAAGATAGAATTATTGACAACATGCTGAGCAACGAGGATAGGGATATGTTCTATTTTCTGGAAGATAACGGAATTCTGCGTTCTGGATTTGAAGACACCACTCTTGATCGTGGAAAACCCTGGAGAATTCATTACTGGATACTCAACAAAGAGGAAATCATTAGGGCACTTGAGCAGGCAACAAAGGGAAAGAAGATGGAGGAAGAAGAAATAGGTGCAATATATGAGAACCCCGAGCTCTGGAAGCGAGGAGAGGAAAGGAATGGAAGTAAGTAATATACTGCTTGCCATCAACGAGAAAAAAAAGTGGGATGCAGCGATTTCTGTTCTCACTGACAAGTTGAAGAAAATTGAGGCGGAGCAGGCATTACTCTCTAAAAGACTTAAAACTCTGGAACTTGAACTTTCAAAAATAAAGGAGATGCTGCAGGAAACACCTGAGCGTACTAGACGGGAAGGGCTAAATATGATAGGGGTGGTTAAATAAATGCCCAGAGCCCACTCACAGTTTGGGGAAAGGGCTGCTGAACTTGAGCGTGAAATTGAGAAACTGCGGAATAAACTTGCGAACCTGGATCTGGAAAGGGAAACACTCATCAAAGAACTGGAGAATGCACGAAGACAGTACCAGCACTATGAGAAACTTTTAAGAGAGATGCGAAAAGAACTCAGACCATTCACAATGAAAGAACTTTTGCTGAGGATTTGAGGTGAGAGAATGGGTGTTGAGAGATTTGGAGTATCCATTGATAAAAAGCTTCTTGAAAAATTTGATGTGTTAATTAAAAGCAAAGGGTACAGTAGCCGTTCCGAGGCAATTAGAGATTTGATAAGAGACGCAATCAATGAAGAGGAGACCGAGGAGGGTTCGGGATTTGGCACATTAACCTTGGTATATGACCATGAGGCAGGAAATGTTGTAGAAAAACTTTTAGAAATCCAGCATCACGGGCATGATCACATAATCTCCACCACACACATTCATCTGAGTGCGCATCTGTGTATGGAAATAGTTGCACTGCGGGGCAGGATTCCCGTGATGAAAAAAATCAGTGAGCGTTTGCGGGCACTCAAAGGTGTGCTGCTTGGAAAACTGGTAATAGTGCGCCCTGCTGAAGATTGATGGAAAATCATTCATATATCCATTTTTCGTTTTCTGTGCGGTAGTTGCAGAGCTCTTCCTGCCTGAAAAACAGCCCGATTTCTCTTTCTGCACTCTGGATTGAATCTGAACCATGAATTATGTTTCTCCCCAGGTCTATTGCATAATCGCCCCGTATCGTACCTGGCTGTGATTCCTGTGGATTTGTTTTACCCATCATATCCCTTACAAGCTTTACAGCATTCTTCCCTTCAATAACCATTGCAATAACTGGCCCTGATGTTATGTATCTGATCAAGCCCTCATAAAATTTTTTTCCTTTATGTTCTGAATAATGCTGTTCCGCAAGTTCCCGGGGGATTTGAAGCATTTTCATTCCAACGATTTTGAGCCCTCTCTTCTCAAATCTGGAGATTATCTCACCACAAACCCCTCTCTGAATTGCATCCGGCTTTAACATCACGAATGTGCGTTCCATGCTCTCACCATTATTCTTTCTTACTTGGCTGTGTTTCCGCGGATTTTGTTTCTTTTGGTTTTTCAGTGGTAGCTACTGCAATTTTCTTAACCACCTTTTTCTTCTCAGGCGATCCCCTCTTTGCATACATTGCGGTCCATTTCAATTTTCTGGGGTTTCTTCCGAACTCAAGTAGATTGCTCTGACACCTTCTTGAACAGAAATTGTAGATTGTACCATCTTTCTTTATGAACATTTTTCCAGTGCCTGGCTCTATAGGATTTCCACAGAAAGAACATGTTTTAATTGCGGGCATGTGATCCTCTCCTTACTTCACTGCAAGTTTCCTGGCTTCTCTTGCAGTTTCTCGCAGATTCAGCACATCGCCTATCTGCACAGGCCCTATTACATTTCTAGTTATGATTTTCCCCTTGTCTCTACCATCTAGGATCCTTACTTTCACCTGGGTTGCCTCACCCGTCATGCCAGTTCTCCCGATAATTTCAACAACCTCTGCAAATGCAGATTCTTCAGCCATATACTTTCACCCTATAATTGACTCATTTCTTCAGATTTTTGAGTGTCTGCTCTATTTCGTCCATGAGGGGTTTTGCTTTTCCAAAATCCACAATGGCAACAGAGGCTGCCTGTTTCTCAAGCCCCACTGCGTTTCCCAGTTCCTTCTTACTGGGAACATAACCGTATGGCACTTTCTTCTCCTCACAGAGCATTGGAATATGTGCCAGTATTTCAGGCGGGTCAACATCTTCTGCCATTGCAACAAACTTTGCTTCTCCGCGTTCCAGTACCTTTGTCACTTCGTTTGTGCCTTTTTTCACCTTGCCAGTTTCTCTGGACATCTGCACTAACTGGTAAATTTTATCTGCAACCTCTTTCGGGGTTTCGAACCTTACATACATCTGCTTTGCCATTTTCAACACCTCTTTCTGCTATTTTTTAATAGCCTCATTATTCACAGGCAAGAAGGCAACATAAATTTGGTATATATATTTTTGGATGTTCGTTCCCACGGACCTCACACGCTCCTTCCGAATTCTACATCCCTATTGTTCGCAAGTTTAAAATATGCGGTAGTCATTATTAAACAAAATGCCTCTTAAGTTTGATATCCTGAATGAGACATTTGAATGCCCAGTATGTGGGCACCTCAATCATATCTCTGCAAAGGAATGCGAGAAATGCAAAACCCTCTTTCCAGATAAAAAACCCCTGGGTGGAAATATGGCACTGAATGTTGAAGTAAAAGAACAGAAAAAGAATGTACGGCAAATCATAAGGAGATTACCTGAGAAATACAGAAAGGAAATGAAAGCGAAAAGCAGGGAAGAAGTTATCCGAGAATTCCAGATGGTGCCAGGAATTACAAAGGAAATTGCAGAAAAACTTTATGATGTCTCTGGTATTCATTCTCTTTCTGACCTCCTTTATTCCATGCTCACCAATCAGCAGGTGAAGGCACCAGAACGCACAGCAATCGTGTATGAAGAGTTTATACGCATAAAAAAAATGGGTGGCAAGGAAATTACCTGCCCTTTCTGCAAAACTCGTCTTGATACAAGCATGGAAAAATGCCCTGTTTGTGATGCTTCCCTTTCATCAGAAATCCTCAGAATTGACTATGAGGCGGTTGCAAACAATCTTACAAACTTCGTAAATGAGATTATTCACGAGCTTGAGGGCGAGGAGAGAGAGGGAGAAAAAGAGAAGAAAGAGGTTGTGGAAAGTGCAGAGAAAAAGGAAGAAATCAGAGCGGGACAGGGGGTGCAGGAAAACATCAAGGGAAAGCCCCAGGAAACAGAAAAAATCAATCTGACCCTTGATGAACTGGAGGAAATCGAAAAGGAACTTCCAGAGAAAAAACCAGTGTTTGAAGAGGTGGAAAAAATAGTGGAAGAAGAAATCAAACTGGACATTGATGAAATAGAAACAGGTGATAAAGAGGAGCCAAAAAGGAAATCTCTGGATGCAATCCTTGGAGACATTATTGAAGATGTTAAAAAGGAGGAGAAAGAAAAACCCCTTATCAGCGAGGAAAAAATCAAGGAGTACAGAAAAAGAATTGAGGACTGGAAGGCAGATGGCTACGATGTAACAGAAATTGAGAAAATTCTCAAAGAAAAACCAGAACAATTTGATGAACTTTCAAAGAAAATCATAATTGAACAGTTCAGGAAACGCAGGGCAGCAGTAGTAAAGAAACAGGTGAAAAAGTAAATGCGGTTGTAGTCTAGTGGTTAGGACTGAGGCTTCCCAAGAACATTTACACGGGAAAAGCCTCTAGCCCGGGTTCGAATCCCGGCAACCGCACCATTTATCTTTTAGTTTGATATTGGAGCTTTACCATGAAAACCCAGCAACAGGCCCTCCACAAAATTTACCTTTCTAATTATAGGATAGTGGATGCATGTGGGAGCATCCTTGTGGATACCCCTGAAATCCTGGAATTCTTTGACAAACTTTCAGCAAATATTGCAGATATTGATACAATATACATTGTTGATATGGACGGTTTTGATGAAGGCACACCCCAACTTGACCTTCTTTCGGAAATTTCAGATATGCTTTCTATCTGGGTTGAAGCAAATTCCAAGAATGTAGATGATGTTTCTGATATTCTCGTTGCAGGTGCTGACATTGCGGTGCTCAACCTCAAAAATCTCGCTCTTGATGAAATCCAGAAAATCTGTGAGGAAACCCAGAGTGTGGCATTTTTGATTGATGATGTAAACCCTGAGAGAGAAAAACTGGATTACCTAACAAAGTTAGCAAGGGAAGAGAAATGCGAAGTAATTCTTAGATGTGCGGGGGAGATTCCCTCATTTCTTGAGAACTACTTGAAAGAAATACCAGTTTATTTAGATGGCGGTGGGATGGCAGATGTAGATTTGCGCTGGAAAAAAATAAATATTGCAGGAACAATCAAGGAGCTGGATTTGGATGGTGTATGAACTTCAGAAAATTGTAGCGTTCGTGCTCAAAATGCAGGGGCTTCAGGAAATTACAGAAAGCGATTTTGTGAATTATCTTTCAATCAAAAAGAGGATGCTTACACCAAGTGAGGCAAAAAAGGTGCTTGCAAAGTGCATTGAAAAAAATGTGGTAATTAAGGAGGGAGAAATGCTGCGTCCAAACTTTGATTTTTCCCAGATCACAGTACCCCCTGATTTTATAATCAATTTCAGCAAACTAGATGTAGAATACCCCGATGTGTTTTCTGACATTGTAAAGTACATTGCAGAGAAAACCAGGAAGGAAATAAAAGAGGTGACTGCAGAGGTGAACCGCATCCAGGAGCAGACCTGCACCCATCCCTGTGTTGCAGCCCTGATTTATGCCAAAGTTCTTGGTTTGGATACCAAAATTTTTCATGAGGCAGCAGAAAAAGAAATTTTCAGATGAGAATTAGGTTCCTTCTCTCCAGCTTGCTATGTATCTTTGTTGTTTTTCTGTGAGTTTGTCAATCTCAATACCCATGATTTCAAGTTTTAGCCATGCAACCTTTCTGTCTATTTCTTCAGGTACTCGGTAAACACCTGCCCTCATGTTGTGTCCTTCAGCCGCAATCTGCTGTGCACAGAGTGCCTGGATTGCAAAACTCAAGTCCATAATTTCCACTGGGTGCCCCTGTCCCGCAACCAAATTAACAAGTCTGGCTTCCGCAAGCAGATAAATGTGTTTCCCCCCAGTAAGTGTGAATTCTTCAACATAGGGCCTTACCTTTCTCTTCTTTATTGCAGATTTTTCCAGTGCTTTCTTGTCAATTTCCACATCAAAATGTCCTGCATTTGCAAGCACAACACCCTCCTTTGCCCTCATGAGATGCTGGACACTTACAACTTCTGCACATCCTGTTGCAGTAATCACGAAATCCGCTTCCCTAATTGCTTTTTCCATTGGCATCACTCTGAACCCATCCATTCTTGCTTCTATTGCCCTTATGGGGTCTATCTCTGTCACAATTACATCAGCGCCCAATCCCTTTGCACGCATTGCAATTCCTCTGCCGCACCACCCGTAGCCTGCAACTACCACAGTTTTTCCAGCAATGAGGAGGTTAGTAGCACTGAAAATGCCGTCAAATGTGCTCTGCCCTGTGCCATACCTGTTATCAAAGAGGTGTTTCATAGATGCATCATTCACATCAAAAACAGGGAACTTCAGAACACCCTCTCTTTCCATTGCTTTCAACCTATTAACGCCTGTGGTGGTTTCTTCATTTGCACCCAGAACATTTCCAAGGATTTCATTTCTCTCGGTATGCAGCATTTTGATGAGGTCTGCGCCATCGTCAATTACAATATCGGGCTTTATGTCTAGAACTTTGTGGAGTGCCTCATAATATTCTTTCACATCCCGGAATTTCCTAGCATAACACTGCACATCCTGAAATTTGCCAAGAGATTTTGCAACCTCTTCATCAGTTGTTAGAGGATTGCAGGATGTAATTGCAATCTTTGCACCTGCCTGTGCGAGTGTGGTTGCCAGCGCTGCAGTTTTTGCTTCTACATGGAGTGCCATACCTATTTTCTTCCCTTTAAGCCATTTGTTTTTCTTTAACTCCTTCCCAACCCTGGAAAGCACACCCATATGTGCAAGTGCCCATGCAATTTTTTCGTGCATTGCTCTATTCCTCTTTTTTTCCATGGATAGGGCATGGCCTGCCCAGTCTGCAGAAATGACATTTTTCCTTTGGGACTGGCTGGATCGGTTTCTGTAATCTTCCGTACTTGCGCCTAGGCATTTAATTTTTCCCCCATTGCAATATCCATCATTGTAAGTCCAGAAAGCATCTTTGGATAGAAATCAGTGCTTTTTTCTGGCATTCGCTCACGGTTTTTAGCAATTTCCAGCACCTGCTCCGGCCTTGTTGCATTTACAAGGAATGCCACTTTACCTCTTCCGCTATTTACCTTACCTATTGCTTCATCAATCCACCTGCAATAGTCAATGTCCACATCAATTTTCAAATCCCTTGCATCCATTATCCCTTCAAACACCACATCTCTGAGAACCACAACATCAAGCCGCTTGTAGGCTTCACTGTAATCTGGCTTGAAGAATGGATGCACATGCTCAATTCCCTTGAGAACCATGCCCAGATACTGCTTCCCATCATATGCTACAAAGCAGATTTTTTTCCTGTTTTGTTCAAGAAAGCTCTCAATATTCTGTCTGGTCAGAGCGGTGACATCAAAGTATTTCTGGATTTCAGAAAGATGGCTTTTAACCAATGACTTCTGAAGGAGAACTCTGTGTCCTGGGAGGATTACGAGCCCTGGGTCGTTCACAGGCACAAGCAGGGCCATGTAGAAATTGAAGGCATCATCATTGCTCCATGAATATTTTGCCCTCAATTCATCCCTGAAACTAACTGCAGTTTCATATCTATGATGTCCATCTGCAATCACAACCTGTTTATCCTTCAACACCTTCTGAATTCTTTCTATATCTGCTGGATCCTCAATTTTCCATACCCTGTTTCTCACACCATATTCATCTACAACTTCCATCAAGGGTTTTTCCTTTGTATATTTCTCAAAAATCTTTACCGTTTCGTTGTTTTCATCTGGATATAGCATAAACCCCGGCTCAAGATTTTTCATTGTAGCCCTGAGCATATTCAGGCGGTCAATTTTTGGTCCTGCATGTGTTTTCTCATGAGGAAGCACCACACCCTCTGAAAATGGATAAAGTCTCACCGCACAGATCATACCCCTTCTCAAGTACTTCCTGCCAAGCACTTCAAATTCCTGATAATACACATATATCCCAGGCTTTTCATCCTTCCTGAAAATTCCTTCAGCGAGAAATTTTTCAAGTCGCTGTTTTGCAATCTCATATCTATTTTTCTCTATGGGTAGCACCAACCTGCAATAATTGAATTCTGATTTTGCGTAATAGTTTTTTTGCATTTCAGGGGAAATTTTATCGTATGGCTGGGTAACAAGGTTTTCAAGTGCTCCAGCTTTTGGTGTGTAGCGGATTGCAGGAAATGCCCTTATTTCCACCATTTTCTTAACTCCTGAGCGCTTCAATCACCCGTTCTGCAATTTGCACACCTGCCCTTTGCTGGCCCTCATGCGTCTGGGCGCCTATGTGCGGTGTAAGGGAGACATTTGGCAGGGTTGCCAGCTTATGAATTCCTGTGGGTGGTTCCTCACTGAATACATCAATTCCTGCAGCCCTTACTTTGCCAGATCTAAGAGCATCATAGAGTGCATCCTCATCCACAATACCTCCCCTTGCACAATTCACAATGATGACACCATCCTTGCACTTTGCCAGTTCTTTCTTCCCAATCATGTTCTTTGTTTCTGGTGTCAATGGAAGGTGGATTGAGATAAAATCTGAGTTTGCAAGGAGTTCTTCAAGTGAGGAGACAAGAGAGACACCAGGTATTCCAGGATCTTTTGCACTTTTTCTGAAGGCAATTACTTTCATTCCCATTGCTACTGCAATCCTGGCGGTTTCACTTCCAATTCTTCCAATACCTATCAACCCGAGAGTTTTGCCCCCGAGTTCCACACCCTCAAGCGCTTTCTTTTCCCACTTGCCAGCAGCCATTGTGGTAGTTCCATAACCTATACCCCTTGCAGCAGCAATCATGTGTCCTATTGCAAGCTCAGCTACACTTCTTGAGGTGGCTTCTGGTGTGTTCACAACTTTTATTCCTTTTGATTTTGCATATTCAGCATCCACATTATCAAGTCCGACACCAGCTCTCCCGATTACCTTGAGTTTTGGTGCTGCATCAATCAGTGCTTTTGTCACCTTTGTTGCACTCCTAACTATGATTGCGTGGCAATCCTTAATGAGTTCTGGTAGTTGTTCTTTCGGAGCATCCCAGCCCTCTATCACCTCATAACCTGCGTCCTTAAGCTTCTGGATACCTTCCTTTGCAATTTTGTCTGCAATTAACACCTTCATATTTACAGCCCCCAGATATCTTCAATGTTGAGCAGTAATGCCCGTATCTCATCAGGTGTCCAGTCACCCATATGTCCTATTCTGAATGTCTTGTCCTTCAGGGCACCATATCCATTGGAAATCTGGTAGCCTCGCTTTCCCAGTGCTTTGTTCAACTCTCCAATGTTCTTGTTAAGATTGTTCTTAAGTGTGCTCACGGTTATGGATTCATAACCATGCTCTGGGAAAATTTCAATTCCATGTTCCGTTGCCCATTTGCGTGTCATTTCTGCCATTGCCAGATGTCTCTCGTATCTCTTCTGTGCGGTTTCTGCAAGCATTCTATCTAACTGGTAATCCAGTGCATACATTAGAGAGATGTTTGGGGTTGTGGGATTCTGTTTTTTCTTTGCATAATAATCAAAGATTGCAATCAGGTCTGTATAATGCCCTCTCCCCGGTACCTGCTTTGCCCTCTCCAGTGCTGCATCAGAGACAATCCCTATTGAAAGCCCGGGTGGAAGTGCAAAACATTTCTGGGTAGATGTGAATATAATGTCTGCATTCATTACATCAGGTTCAATCAGATCTCCGCCTGCAGAAGATACGGTGTCCACCACAATCATTATCTCTGGGTGTTCTTTTTTTACCGCATTACAGATTTCGTTTGCAGGAGTTCTAACTCCCGTGGATGTTTCGTTCTGGCAGAATGCAAGTGTGTCATAATTCCCGCTAGCCAGGCGTTCAAGTACCATCTGAGGTTTTATTGCCTTTCCCCAGTCAACAACCAGTGCATCAACATCTTTCCCGCAATCCTTGATTGTGAGATACATTCTCTCTGAAAATGCGCCATTCACACAAGCCAGTGCCTTCTTTTTTACCATGTTCCTGCCTGTAATGTCCATCCAGATTGTACCAGATGCTGTGAGTACTGTTATGTTTCGCTTGGTGTTGAAATATTTCTGGAGTTTTTCTATAATTCCAGTGTAGAGTTTTGTATATTCATCACTTCTGTGTCCAATCATGGGTTTTGTCTGCTGGAGAAGCACTTCTGGCAATACATCTGTTGGACCTGGTATTAATAATCTTTTGTGTGCCATTTATATCACCGAAATTTGGTAAATCAATGAGATAATTAAACTTTCCTCCGAGGGTAAGCAAGGCAAGAAATATATTTATGGGAGATTATTATGGTTTATGGAAAATGCAATTGTGTACTGTGAGGGAAAATTCGGGACATACACAGGCAAAACTGCAAATGGACTTGTTAGATACTCAAAGCGTTTCAAAATTTGTGGTGTGATTGACAGCAGAAATGCTGGAAAAGATGCGGGTGAAGTTTTAGATGGAGTGAAAAAGGGAATTCCCATATATCCATCACTTGAAAGTGCGCTGGCAGATACAGAAAATGTAAAGTACTTCATAATAGGCGTGGCAACAATAGGAGGACTTTTACCACCGGAATACCGAGAGGTTGTGAAAAAGGCAATTGAACACAAACTCAACATTGTTTCTGGGCTTCATGAATATCTTTCTGAAGACAAAGAACTCACTGCACTGGCTGAGAAATACGGGATAAATCTAATAGATGTGAGAAAACCAAAACCATTAAAGGAGATGCACCAATTCCGAAATCTTTCAAAAACTCTGCAATGCCTCAGAATTCCTGTGCTTGGCACAGATGGTTCTATAGGTAAGAGAACCACTGCCCTCATACTTACAGACGCACTGAATGCCAGTGGAATAAAAACTGTTTTTGTAGCTACAGGGCAAACAGGGTTGATGCAGGGCTCTGAATATGGTGTTCCATTAGATTCAATTAAGGGAGATTACATGGTGGGGGAGCTGGAGGCAGAAATCGTAAGAGCATACAACGAAAAGAAGCCAGATGTAATTGTGGTTGAAGGGCAGGGGAGTATCTCACATCCGGCATATGTATGCGGCACAAGGGCAATTATAATGGCTGCGCAGCCTACTGGTATCGTTTGCCAGCATGCACCAAAAAGAAAATACAGAAACTTTGGAAAGGATACATTGAAACTCCCGATGCCAGACCTCCACAAAGAAATCGCAATGCTTGAAATGTTTTCTGAGGCAAAGGTTTTTGCAATAACCTTGAACCATGAAAATATGACAAAAGAGGAAGTGGAAGAGTATGTAAAAATTTACGAAAAAGATTTTGGCCTGCCCTGCTGTGATGTGCTTCTACACGGTGCTGCAAAGATAGTGGAGGCAATAAAGAGAATGCTTGGCAGAGCATAGCCAGTGAATCCAGGGGCTGACAAACCTTTTTGTGAGTGCACAATTGCTGCTGCGTTCTCAGTATTTTGCTGGATGGCTTGTGTGCTGGGTGTTGAGGAAATTGGTTGCTCAGGTGCGTGTGTCTGGAGAGCCTCTATCTTCTGTGTTTGCTGTGCGCCATGAATTATTGTCTCCCCGAACACCTTGAGGTCATCAATGTAAAGGCCACCAAAGCCCACATTGCTTGCATAGTGGTTTTGCAGTGTTGAATTTGTGACTACACGGAATCGTAGCAGAATTACAGAACCTCTCCAGCCTGATAAATCCACATTCAACCTGTAGAGTGATTTTGCAGGTACCCAGTATTGCTTGTCTCCAGGTTCGGTTATGCCTGTATAACTTGTGCCTGATGGCATTCCTTGTTGCGTTCCCTCTGTACCCGATACATTCCAACCGCTACGCACTCCCAGACAAATTGGCTGCCAGCTAACTCCGTTATCTGCACTCACCTCTACCCTGAACCCATCTGGAGGTCTCCCTGTGCCCTGTGTTCCCCAGTTTATATTGAATCTGAAGTAGGCAGCAAGTGTAGCATTTCTCGCATTTGTGAGGTCTATAGGTCTTGTAATCAAGCTGTTATCAATTCCTCCGCTAAAGTATCCAGTATTGGTATTACCATTCCACCAGACACCCACACCTCTGTGCGCCCTATTACTGTCCTGCACATACACCCACTGGTCTGCTATGTTTGCAGTATTACTAACACTGTTCTTTCTTGTAATCTTTACCTCCACATCATCTATGTACCAATAACCATTCGCACCTGCACCACCAAAAAGATACTGGAAAGCAACCTTTATCTGTCTGCTACCACTTGAAGGAATGTACTTTGTGAGGTTGACTTCGCCATATTCCCAGTCCCCAGAGCCTCCTCCACTGTTTCCAGAATACACCCAGTTTATCCAGTTCCCATAACCATCCCTGAACATAAACAGGAGGGTGTTTGTAGGATAGGGTTTTGTGGGGTTTACATACTCATATCTCCACCCACTATCACTAGTGCCCACCATTATTATGCCACCATTGAAAAAGGGAACTAAACTGAACTTATGATAGAATGAAAGCGTTGCAGATTCCATGCTTGCGTCAAGGGTGATTGCAGGTGTCTGTGTGTAATTACACCCATCAGTATCCTTTGGCTGATAGAGATCTATTACAAGGGGTTGTGGAGAGTTGTGTGCCATTGGTACAATTCCTGCACCTCCGCCTCCGCCAACGAGAGTTGCACCTTCAAATGGGAGAATTGTGTGTATCCAGCAGTTACCTCCACCTCCAAATATATAAAGAAACCTGCTAGTGGCAGAATACTGCCATGCATAGTTATTGTCACCGAAGTGTGTATGTCTTTCATCTATTGTTGTGGATGGATTGTCTGCCACATTGTTGAGCTGCCACACAATTGAACCGCCTTCTGCGAAAGAGATGCTATCAATTCCAAAATATCCACCATTTCCTACATTTGCCTGGAATGAAATTCTGTGTGCACCCCATGGTAGAGAAATTGGCCCACTTACTGGTTGCCAGCTACCACTATCCATCCTATACTGAATATTACTGATTGTGCCTGATGTTGTGTAAGTGAGTGTGAAATTGAATGTGCTAACATAGTCAATGCTATTTGAGTTGACATTTGCGTTGGCAGTGCTACCCAATATCGGTAAACTTGGATTTATTGTTACTGTATCTCCTTTTCCAAAGGTGAAGTGCTGATACTCGTTCTGAAGAAGCACATCTTTGGAAGGTACACCGTACACACATGGAGAGCCAATTGTATAATGCCCTGGTGTTTCATCACTTGGCACATACTGAACTACAGAATCCACACCAAAGGTATCCGGTGAGTAATAACCAGTATAATCTGTGCTGAAAGAAGTACCGCTAAACTGGTCCTGTCCAAAAATCACACGAACTGGTTGTGTTGATGTAATGTGGAACACATGGAGGTTACTATCGCCTGGTGGGTTGTTTCTGCTAATCACATAGAAACTTTTTGCAGGCACCGTAGCACTTCCGCTCCATGAACCCCCTGCAATTTCCTGAACTGTAACAGTTGCTGCTGCATTGTTAGGATTTGCTATATAAAATCTCCAGGGCCAGGAGCCCACAGACTTGTAGGTAACACAGTAGTGCTCTGTATCAAGTGAATTTCCACTGACACCCATTGCATTATCAATCTCATCATTGTCATTTGAAAGCCGATATAGAATAATATCATTTGTTGCTGTTACATTTGCATAGACAGTGTAATGCCCTGCATTCAGTCTTGCCTCACCCCATGCACCCTTACCATTAAGTGTTAGCGTATCTGTTTCAATTACATTTCCATTTTGGTAATTTATCCATCTCACAGTTACGGTTGTGCTCACTGCAGCAGGATTTATTGCAACCACATGTGTCTCCCAACCAAGCCTATTCCTTATATCTCCCATCACCACGAAATTTTTTCCTATACCCATACCATTCTCCCAGTTCGCACAGTTCACATTTGAACCCTCACTTGAAGTTACAACAATCAGCATCGGACCATTGGAAATCACCTTGTAAACTGTCTCTGCGTTCTGATTCTCATATAATCTTATCTGCCCTGGATTTGTCGTGTTCACATCTATCCTGTCCCATTTAGGTGTAGTTCTGTCAAATCTCCAGAGCGTGTAATTTGAGGTTTTGTTCACACCCACAAAATAGAAACCCTGATGAAAGCCTGTGGGATCCCATGGGTCAATTGGAAGATAAAATTCATAAATGAAAGGAACCTCACCTGCAGGTTCTATCATTCCAAATGCGTTTGGATATGTGTGATAAGTTTTATTTGTGATTGAAAATCCGTGGAGTTTTGTAGTAGCTTTGTCCCAGCCATCCCAGTATCTACTTACATATGTATTTACATCGCCTCCGGGGTCAAGATACTCAATTGGAGATTCGCCATTAATTCGCACAACCGTTGCCTCGTGCTTCCAGTTCCTTAATATTCTCTGAGTGTCCTCAAGGTCATCATAGAAGTAATACACCTCAATTCTCTGCTCTGCCATATTGTTCGGACGCAGGGGCTCAATTCCAATCAGCAACCCCTCTGGGTCTATATGTGCCCTTATTGGCTCAATACCTGCAAACAGTGGTGTCCAGATAACCTCTGCAGTAATCTTGCCATTCTGTGCCTGTCCATATGCATCCTTATAGCTTGCAGGCACATGCACATTCTGCGAGCCAATTACAGTGTCTCCATCAAGGAAGCGCACAATCACATCTGCATCCCTGCCACCCCAATTCGTGAGATTTGCTTTTAGCACATAGGATTCTCCAAGCTGGGGGTTCAATTCTGGCAGAATTATGTACTGTCTCGTGTTTGTGGCTGCAAAAATGTCTGGTGGTGTTACTCTCAGTTCTGGCTTGTTGTCCAATTTCCCAAACCAGTGAATTATGCCGTAAAGGAAATCTGCAACTGCGCTGATATTTGTTGTGTATGCAAGATCAAATGAAAGATAGGCAGCGTGCCAGCTTGCGGGATTTGCTATTCCTGTGCCTACCACATTGTCGCTTGTTCTTGCCCAATAACTTGTGCCATCTGCCCAGAACAACGGAATTGCATCAGCAATCCTTGTATATGCTCTTACATTATAGGGAGAAAGGGAGGTGTTATCAAAGTTCATGTAAATTCCATTTGTCACTGCGTTCTCAAGAACTCCATATACACCTGAACGCTGAACAGTTGTCCCTGTGCTGCTTGCACCCAGTACATTCTGGTAGAAATCTGGTCTTGCCTGAACAGTGGTATCCGCAAGCACATTTTTCCCGATAAGGAGGAATGAAACCTGGTCCAAGCCTGTATTCAGATAACTCTCAATTACATTAATATCATTGTTTGTGAGTGTGTTGTAGCCGCTACCGCTTGTGCAGTTCCCTGTAATCCAAATGATGCAACTGTAGTTTGATGCATTGTAAGCAGTATTATCTCTATCTACACCTCTTGGTACCTTCTGGATATCCATATCTGTGCCATTCACATATCCCAACGATGTAAGGGCATTAATTACATACTGGGCTACATTTGGGAGCGTTCCCCCTCCTCCATTTTCCGATGAGGAATCATCGTCCACAACCAACACAGTATATATTACTTCAAGTGTGTAAACACCCACATCTGAAACATACACATTGTTTGCCTCATTTGTCTCATCTATCTCATTGTCAGGGTCAACAACCACTTTTACAATGTAGCTCCCAACTTTATCCGGAACCCACTGGAATTTTATCAGTTTCCAGCTTCCATTGCCTGGCAGATCCGTCACATTATCCAGTAATGTTTTCGGCTGGTCATTTATGTACAGCCTAGTTCTAACATTTGTAAGATTTACATCTCCATTGTTTCTTATCACTGCTGTAATATTAACTGGCTGATTGTATCTGGGTTTAAGTGGTGAAATTGTCTGCCCTGCAACCGCTACATCCTTTCCTGAACGCATGTCTATTCCTCCAAGCCAGTTAATTACTTTGTAAACTGTAACTGCCTGGTCCCCTGTATCGTTCATGGTTGCAAATTCAAATCCAAAAACCACACTCCTGTACTCATTATTACTGCTCCCAATTGCTTTATACTGGTATGCTAAAATTCTGGTATTCGTACTATCATTAAACAATGGCTTTGAGCCAGAAACAGGGTTCAATTGTCTGGCAATTGTAAATGGACTTCTGCTCTGCAACGAAGGATTAAAGCCTGAGGTGTCTATCCATCCCATGCCCGGATTTGTGCCTACAAGTGAGGAGGGCAGAGGAACTGTACTACTAATACCTCCACCTACCTTGTTGGTAAACCAGGAAGGCACACCTTCAAATATGTTCTGACCAATCAGCCACAATCTACCACCGTTATCAAGGAATGTGTTAAGGCTAGTTTGGTCACCTGTGGTCAGGGTGTTATTTGTGCTTCCACCCATCCAGATCACCACATCATAATCTCTCAGTTTTTTATCGCCTGTGTTGTACCCAGGCCCATCTGCGCCCCCAGATACCACTGCAATATCATATCTGAGATTTGCGGAAAGGAGGGCAGCAGCCATATATGAAACAACATCATTACTGCTCCCAGTAAGGGCACCATCATCGTCAACTAACAGAATTTTTGGGGTGACCACAACCGTGATGTTGGCACCCACACCATTCAGCTTACCTGGCATCACATCTGTAATATTAACCACAATTTTGTGCACACCTCCTGGTTTTGCCTCCCAGTACGCGAAGGCAAGGCTCTGCCCGTAACCCGCAACAGAGAAGTTTGTAATTGTGTAATTCCATATCTCCCTGCCATCAAAATAATCCCTAAATGTGATATTTGAAGATTCCGCAGCCCTTGCCTTCATATTCTTAATTACCGCTGTGATGGTAACATTGTCGCCTCTCGTGGGTGAATGGTTGCTTAAAATAATTCTGTCAACAACAAGCAGGGGTAAACCCTCACCAGTAATCACATTTATTGTAATCTGAGCAATGGACTTGTGGCTCTTGTTGTCCGTGGCATTGATTATGCCTGTGTATTTGCCTGGGAGTACTGAGGGAGAAAGCGAGAGATTGTCTGTCATGAATTTCCAGCCACCAGTGTGGTTCATTTTTATAGGAGTTTTGAATGTGGTATTGTCCAATTTCCAGAGGTCTATGTATACGGAGTCGTAGTTGAGGTCACTATCTTTAACAATTACCCATACCTTGAAAGATTTGCCTGTCTCCACAATTTCAGGCTCGGTGCCCCTTTCCAGGATTTGTGGAGGTGCATTTATATCTTTTCCAGGGAGAACTCCCTGCCACACAATCAGGTTTTTCACATTATCAATCACCTGGACTGTAACATTGGAAATAACTGAATGAGTGGTTGGCGTCTTCCATCTCCATACCTCACCAGGCTCCCAGAAATCACCAAGGTTAACAAGGGAATCAGAGACATTTCTTATAAACACCGCAGGAGGTAATGTATCTGTCAGGGTGATTACGATAGTTATCATGTCTTTTGAAAGGGGTTCTCCACCTTTATGTGTGAGGTTTATGTAATACCTATATGAGGGCACATTCCCAATACTCTCATCCCCTATTCCCAGTTCTCCAATTATTTCTACATTGCGTTTTCCTTCGGGTGGAGGTAATGTCTGTATCCATACAAAAATCGTGCTGAACAGCGTCACTGTTATTCCCAGAATCAACAGCGTTGCTATCACTTCCGAAACACCTTTCCTTGCTCTCTTCCACATTCTTACATTTTTATTCTTCATTTTTCTCACCACCTTTTATTTTTACAATTTTTGCATTTCTGGTCTGCAATAAAGAAAGAATTCCAAGCAAAAAATAATAAAAAGAATCACCAAAAGAAGGATTAGTAATTCTAGTGCTCGCAACAACTGGTGATGGCACTCCTCCTTCTCCAGAGCACTTTTCCATTTGCTCTTCTGTTGTGTGGCCATTGCATTCTTCTCTTATAATCTCCGATAATTTCTGTGTTTGCGTCTGTGTTTGTACAGTTTGCTGTGCGCCATGAATTATTGTCTCCCCGAACACCTTGAGGTCATCAATGTAAAGGCCACCAAAGCCCACAGTGTTGCTTGCATAGTGGTTTTGCAGTGTTGAATTTGTGACTACACGGAATCGTAGCAGAATTACAGAACCTCTCCAGCCTGATAAATCCACATTCAACCTATAGAGTGATTTTGCAGGTACCCAGTATTGCTTGTCTCCAGGTTCGGTTATGCCTGTATAACTTGTGCCTGATGGCATTCCTGGTTGCGTTCCCTCTGTACCCGATACATTCCAACCGCTACGCACTCCCAGACAAATTGGCTGCCAGCTAACTCCGTTATCTGCACTCACCTCTACCCTGAACCCATCTGGAGGTCTCCCAGAACCACCAACACCCCAGTTTATATTGAATCTGAAGTAGGCAGCAAGTGTAGCATTTCTCGCATTTGTGAGGTCTATAGGTCTTGTAATCAAGCTGTTATCAATTCCTCCGCTAAAGTATCCAGTATTGGTATTACCATTCCACCAGACACCCACACCTCTGTGCGCCCTATTACTGTCCTGCACATACACCCACTGGTCTGCTATGTTTGCAGTATTACTAACACTGTTCTTTCTTGTAATCTTTACCTCCACATCATCTATGTACCAATAACCATTCGCACCTGCACCACCAAAAAGATACTGGAAAGCAACCTTTATCTGTCTGCTACCACTTGAAGGAATGTACTTTGTGAGGTTGACTTCGCCATATTCCCAGTCCCCAGAGCCTCCTCCACTGTTTCCAGAATACACCCAGTTTATCCAGTTCCCATAACCATCCCTGAACATAAACAGGAGGGTGTTTGTAGGATAGGGTTTTGTGGGGTTTACATACTCATATCTCCACCCACTATCACTAGTGCCCACCATTATTATGCCACCATTGAAAAAGGGAACTAAACTGAACTTATGATAGAATGAAAGCGTTGCAGATTCCATGCTTGCGTCAAGGGTGATTGCAGGTGTCTGTGTGTAATTACACCCATCAGTATCCTTTGGCTGATAGAGATCTATTACAAGGGGTTGTGGAGAGTTGTGTGCCATTGGTACAATTCCTGCACCTCCGCCTCCGCCAACGAGAGTTGCACCTTCAAATGGGAGAATTGTGTGTATCCAGCAGTTACCTCCACCTCCAAATATATAAAGAAACCTGCTAGTGGCAGAATACTGCCATGCATAGTTATTGTCACCGAAGTGTGTATGTCTTTCATCTATTGTTGTGGATGGATTGTCTGCCACATTGTTGAGCTGCCACACAATTGAACCGCCTTCTGCGAAAGAGATGCTATCAATTCCAAAATATCCACCATTTCCTACATTTGCCTGGAATGAAATTCTGTGTGCACCCCATGGTAGAGAAATTGGCCCACTTACTGGTTGCCAGCTACCACTATCCATCCTATACTGAATATTACTGATTGTGCCTGATGTTGTGTAAGTGAGTGTGAAATTGAATGTGCTAACATAGTCAATGCTATTTGAGTTGACATTTGCGTTGGCAGTGCTACCCAATATCGGTAAACTTGGATTTATTGTTACTGTATCTCCTTTTCCAAAGGTGAAGTGCTGATACTCGTTCTGAAGAAGCACATCTTTGGAAGGTACACCGTACACACATGGAGAGCCAATTGTATAATGCCCTGGTGTTTCATCACTTGGCACATACTGAACTACAGAATCCACACCAAAGGTATCCGGTGAGTAATAACCAGTATAATCTGTGCTGAAAGAAGTACCGCTAAACTGGTCCTGTCCAAAAATCACACGAACTGGTTGTGTTGATGTAATGTGGAACACATGGAGGTTACTATCGCCTGGTGGGTTGTTTCTGCTAATCACATAGAAACTTTTTGCAGGCACCGTAGCACTTCCGCTCCATGAACCCCCTGCAATTTCCTGAACTGTAACAGTTGCTGCTGCATTGTTAGGATTTGCTATATAAAATCTCCAGGGCCAGGAGCCCACAGACTTGTAGGTAACACAGTAGTGCTCTGTATCAAGTGAATTTCCACTGACACCCATTGCATTATCAATCTCATCATTGTCATTTGAAAGCCGATATAGAATAATATCATTTGTTGCTGTTACATTTGCATAGACAGTGTAATGCCCTGCATTCAGTCTTGCCTCACCCCATGCACCCTTACCATTAAGTGTTAGCGTATCTGTTTCAATTACATTTCCATTTTGGTAATTTATCCATCTCACAGTTACGGTTGTGCTCACTGCAGCAGGATTTATTGCAACCACATGTGTCTCCCAACCAAGCCTATTCCTTATATCTCCCATCACCACGAAATTTTTTCCTATACCCATACCATTCTCCCAGTTCGCACAGTTCACATTTGAACCCTCACTTGAAGTTACAACAATCAGCATCGGACCATTGGAAATCACCTTGTAAACTGTCTCTGCGTTCTGATTCTCATATAATCTTATCTGCCCTGGATTTGTCGTGTTCACATCTATCCTGTCCCATTTAGGTGTAGTTCTGTCAAATCTCCAGAGCGTGTAATTTGAGGTTTTGTTCACACCCACAAAATAGAAACCCTGATGAAAGCCTGTGGGATCCCATGGGTCAATTGGAAGATAAAATTCATAAATGAAAGGAACCTCACCTGCAGGTTCTATCATTCCAAATGCGTTTGGATATGTGTGATAAGTTTTATTTGTGATTGAAAATCCGTGGAGTTTTGTAGTAGCTTTGTCCCAGCCATCCCAGTATCTACTTACATATGTATTTACATCGCCTCCGGGGTCAAGATACTCAATTGGAGATTCGCCATTAATTCGCACAACCGTTGCCTCGTGCTTCCAGTTCCTTAATATTCTCTGAGTGTCCTCAAGGTCATCATAGAAGTAATACACCTCAATTCTCTGCTCTGCCATATTGTTCGGACGCAGGGGTTCAATTCCAATCAGCAACCCCTCTGGGTCTATATGTGCCCTTATCGGCTCAATACCTGCAAACAGGGGTGTCCAGATAACCTCTGCAGTAATCTTGCCATTCTGTGCCTGTCCATATGCATCCTTATAGCTTGCAGGCACATGCACATTCTGCGAGCCAATTACAGTGTCTCCATCAAGGAAGCGCACAATCACATCTGCATCCCTGCCACCCCAATTCGTGATATTTGCTTTTAGCACATAGGATTCTCCAAGCTGGGGGTTCAATTCTGGCAGAATTATGTACTGTCTCGTGTTTGTGGCTGCAAAAATGTCTGGTGGTGTTACTCTCAGTTCTGGCTTGTTGTCCAATTTCCCAAACCAGTGAATTATGCCGTAAAGGAAATCTGCAACTGCGCTGATATTTGTTGTGTATGCAAGATCAAATGAAAGATAGGCAGCGTGCCAGCCTGCACTATCTCTCAGCGCTGTGCCTACTACATTGTCACTTGTTCTTGACCAAAAACTTGTGGCATTTGCCCAGAATAAGGGCATTGCAGATGTGGTGTTTCTGTAACTCCTTACCCAGTAATTTCCTGCAAAGCTTGTGTTTGAAAGTGAAAATGAAATTCCATTGGTGATTGCGTTTTCGCGTACCCCATATATTGGGGTAGTCATCTGGAAGGATGTTGCCCCAGAAATATCCGCACCCAGATAATCTCTTTTGAATGTAATATCTACAGCACTATCTGAAAGCACACTTCTCCCAACCAGGAGGAAGGATGTCTGGGAGGGAGCACTTGCAAGATAAGCCCTGATATCGTGCACATCATCGGCTGTGAGTGTATTTGTAGATGTACCTCCAGTACTCCCTGCAGCCCCTGTAAGCCAGATCACGGTATTATAATTCACGAGCGGATAATTTGTCTGGTTTCTACTCTGACCAGCAGGCACCCAATCAATATCCATGTTCATACCCTTGACATAACCGAGCTGCGTCAGGGCGTTTACTACATGAGTGCCCACATCTGGCAGACTTGTAGTGTTAGATGAATCATCATCTACTACAAGGATCGTGTAAATTACCTCTATTGCAAACACCCCGATCTCGCTCACAAAAACATTATTCTGTTCATTTGTCTCTTCAATTTCATCCTTAGGGTCTATCATTGCCTTTATTACATATTCCCCAACCGCTGGTGGTGTCCATATAAATGGAGGGAGCGTCTTTGAATCCCCGTTCGGCTGTAAGGTAACAATCTGCAGGAGGGCGGGCTCAAGTTTTCCATTTATTATGAGCCCTACCTCGGTGGTCTGCGCACTGTTTCCATTGTTTCTCACGGTTACATTTATGTAAATTGGCTGGTTGTACCTTGGCTTCAGTGGTGCGATAGTCTGCCCTGAGACCGCAAGGTCCTCTCCACTTCTGTTATTTATCCCTCCAAGCCAGTTAACAATGAGGTATGCAGCCACCGCCTGATCTCCTGTCTCTTTCATTCTTCCAATATCAAACGCTGTCACCACCACCCTGTATTCATACACCCCAGCAACGCTCTTGTACTGTGTCGCAAGAACATTTATCATGTTATCATCTGTAAGGAGAGTTTTTGCTGTGCTTACAGTGAGCTTTCTGGCTATTGTAAATGGAGGATACGAAACAATCACTGGATTCAGATTCGTGGCATTTATCCACCCTGTGCCAGGGTATGCACCCTTCATGCTAGCAGGCAACGGAACTGTAGATACACTGCTAATACCAAACATTGCATACAGTGGATTTGCACCTTCTAAGATATTCTGTCCTATGAGCCATACCCTACCCCCATTATTCATAAACCTTGTAAGGTTGTTCTGGTCGTTGGTAGTGAGTGTGTTGTTGTCTTTACCACCAACCCAGATTACCACATCGTAATCCTTCAATTGCTTCTCACCACTATCATATTTGGGCCCATCTGCACCTGAGGGCACTATAACAGTATCAAATTTAATGTTTGTGGCTAAGAGTGCTGAGGACACATTGCTTGCACAATCACCAGATGCACCTGCAATTACACCATCATCATCCACAAGAAGAATTTTTGGGGTCACAATTACCGTGATGTTTCCACTTCTGCCTATTAAATTACCAGGCATTACCTCTGTGATTCTCACTTCAATCGTGTGCAAACCACCAGGAGATGCAACCCAGTCAATGAAAGCGAGGCTCTGTCCATAAGCGGGTACCGAGAAATTGGTGACACTGCCCAGGTATGTCCATATACCGCTATCATTATAATAATCCCAGAATGAAATGTTTGATGATTCTGCAGCCCTTTTTCCGCCATTTTTAATCACTGCAGTTATTGTCACCTTTTCACCACGTGGTGGTGCACCATCTGAAAGTTCAATTTTCTCCACATATAGCTTCGGAAATCCCTCTCCAGAAACAATGCTAAGGTACATAAGGGCAGAGCTGTTGTGCCCCTTCATATCCACAGCCCATACCTTTACAATAAATCTGCCAGGTTCCATATTGTCACTCAGGATAAGATTTTCAGTTTCAAATTTCCAGCCTATAGTGTGCTTCATTTTTATTGGCACAGGAAATCTAACAGAGTCAACAGAGGAGAGATTAACATAAACTGAATCATAATCCAGGTCTATGTCCTTTACCACAACCCATATTCTGAACTCCTTTTCAATTATAATCGGGTCAGGTGTTGAACCCCTCTCAGTAATTTCTGGGGGTTCATCTGGAATCTCACCTGTAAGTCTGCACTGCCATACAATTAAATTTTTCACAGTGTTAACAATTGTAATTGTCACATCAGAGACGAATGTTTTGCTCACACTCCATGACCACACATCGCCAGGTTCAAGTGTGTTCTTTGCAATCCCGTCTGTGATATTAAGGGTATATACGGAATTATCAGAGATAACAGTGATGTAGATTTTTGTTGAGTGATTGAAAAGTGGTTCCCCGTTCAGATGCGTCATGTTGATGTAGTAGGTGAAAGGCCCCGCTCCTTTTATCTCCAAGCTGGCTTTCAGCTCTGTTTTAGGTGCACTCTGGGGTGGAGGCATTGCCTGCACCCACATGAAAATCGTGGAAAAGAGTGTCACGGTGATTGCAAGAATCAGAATCTGGGCTATAACCTCAGAAATTCCACTCCTATTGCTCCTGAAAGGTATCCTCTTTCCCCGCTCACTGGAATTACCTTTTTCTTTCATGCGCTCACCATTGGGAGTATCTACTTTTCCCTATATATACTTTCATTGGAACATACCATCAAAACTACCATGTATACTAATATATATTGTCAACCATATATTATTGCAAATATGTCATACAATTTTAAGGGCATACTGCTTTATATCCCTACACTAATCTCTGTGCGTGCAAGATGTGGAACTCTCTGTAAAAATTGGAGGATTAAAACTCAAAAATCCTCTGATAGCTGCCTCTGGAATTCTGGATAGTTCTGCAGAGAGTATGGTGCGGGTGGCTTCCGCAGGTGCTGCGGCCGTGGTAACGAAATCCATAGGAATTGAGAAGAGAGATGGATATGAAAACCCGGTTATTTTTGAATTTGAACATGGCGTAATTAATGCAATGGGATTACCAAATCCTGGTATTGAAAACTTTGGTGAAGAAATGAGAAAACTGAGAGCATTTAAGGTGAGAGTAATTGGTAGTATTTTCGGAAAGAATGAAGAGGAATTTGCATATCTTGCTAAGAAGATGGAAGAATATGGTGCATGTGCTCTGGAGTTAAATTTAAGTTGTCCACATGCAAAGGGGTATGGAATGGAAGTGGGGCGAAACCCTGTCCTTGTCAAAAGTATTGTAAAGGCTGTCAAAAAGAATGTGAAAATTCCTGTGTTTGTAAAACTTACGCCCAATGTTTCAGACATAGTGGAAATCGGAAAGGCTGCTGAAAAAGGAGGCGCAGATGCAGTGGTGGCAATTAACACGCTCCGAGGAACGAGAATAGATATTGAGTTTAAAAGAAGCGTGATTAGTGCTGGAATAGGAGGATATAGTGGTCCGGGTATTCTGCCAGTAGGAATAAGATGTGTTTATGAACTAAAAAAGGAACTGAAAATTCAGATTATAGGGTGTGGGGGAATTGAAAAATGGGAAGATGTGATTGAGTATATACTGGCTGGTGCGTCTGCAGTGCAGATTGGCACAGCACTCAGAAAAAATATAGAGATTTTCGGGACAATATCATCAGGAATAAAGAGTTATATGCAGAAACATGGATTCACAAAATTGGAGGAGGTTGTGGGACTTGCATGTAGAAATTCTTGATGTCATTGATGAGAACCCGTCCGTCAAAACTTTTTTATTCAATTTCAATATGGCAGTGAAACCTGGGCAATTTTGCATGGTATGGGATGGGATGGGTGAGGAAGTTCCCATGAGCTTTTCCTACATTGACAAACCCCACGGAATAACTGTAAAAAAGGTAGGAAAAAGTACAGCCTTACTCCATAAATTGAGGCGAGGGGAGATTCTAAGGGTACGCGGTCCTTTTGGAAATGGCTACCCGATCCTCCCTCAAAATTATCTTATCGTTTCTGGGGGCACAGGGATTGCCTCAGTAGCATCTGCAGCTGAGACAATTGCCAAAATCGGTGGAAAATGCGTATTCCTTGCAGGTTTCCGCACAGCGGATGATGTCTTTTTCATAGAAAGGTTGAGAAAGGGCGGCATAACACTAAAAATCTGTACAGATGATGGGAGTTTAGGTTATAAGGGCTTTGTTACCGCTCTTGCGAAAAAAATTATAGAGAAAGAAAAATTTGATTTATGCATAGCATGTGGTCCAGAACCAATGTTGAAAGAACTCTGCAAGATCACTGCAGGAAAAATTAAAACTTTTGTTTCCCTTGAGCGCCATATAAAATGTGGAATTGGAATTTGCGATGCATGTTCAATCTATGGACTGCGGGTGTGCATGGAAGGCCCAGTTTTTGACGCAGATGTTCTTCTAAGTAAAGGATTTGGAGGTGATTGATTGAAGATTGTAGTGTGTATTACAGGCGCATCTGGTGCTGTATACGGGGTGCGACTTATTGAAACACTCCATCATCTGGGCCAGGAAACCTATCTTATTCTTTCGGAACATGGGGCAGAGGTAGTTGCACATGAAACTGGCATTGATACTGAGAATCTTGCAGTCCTTACACAAAGGTGTTATAAAAATACAGATATGAATGCTGATATTGCTTCCGGCTCAGTTAAATATGATGCATGTGTGATTGTACCGTGTAGTATGAATACACTTGCAAAAATTGCTTCCGGGATTTCAGATAATCTCATAACAAGAGTTGCATCTGTGTGTCTGAAGGAGCGAAGAAAATTGATTGTTGTGCCGAGGGAAACCCCACTCAGCAAAATACACATTGAGGGAATGTTAAGGGTTGTGGATGCTGGTGGTGTCGTGCTGCCTGCAATGCCTGGTTTCTACATGAAACCGAAGAATATTGAGGAACTCATAGATTTTATTGTGGCGAGAGTGCTTGATGCACTGGGCGTGGAACACACGCTCACTAAAAGATGGCAGCGATATGATGGAATTTGAAGGCTGAAACCAGTTTTCTCCCTCAGAAGAGCTTGTAGTGCCTATATGCCTCCAAGCCCTCAGTAAAGCAGTAGTGTATAGTCTTGAATCCCGATTTCAGTGCAATCACATCTTTTTTCACTTCTTCTGGCTCTTTCTTGTCAATACAGATTTTTTTAAGCAGGTAGGCAACTTCCTTCATTTCACTCTCTTTCATACCAATTCTTGTAAGTTCCTGCACACCCAGGCGTATTCCCGATGGATTGAGGGCAGCATTTACATCATCCCATGGTAGAAGGTTCTTGTTGGCAATGATATTTGCTTTTTCCATGGCTTCAACACACACCGCTCCCCCACCCAGTTTTGAAACATCTACTGCAAGCGTGTGGGATTCTGTGAAACCCTTGTGTGGACAGAGCACATCAAATCCGAGTTCATACATTGCCTGCCCGAGTGCCTTTGCATTTTTCACAATCTGTTCTGCATATTCCTTTCCAAAAACCATATGCTCAGCTAGCGAGATACACAATGCAGCCATTGCATGAAGATGGTGATTGCTTGTAACACCCGGAAACACTGCATAGGTCAATTTGTTTTTCATTTTCTCATCCTTTGGATTTGCAAGAATAATTCCATGCTGTGGTCCTGGCAGAGTTTTGTGTGTGCTTCCAGTAATTACATCCGCCCCCTCTCTCAATGGATCCTGGAATTTTCCACCAGCAATCAAACCGAGCACATGGGCAGCATCGTACCAAACCACAGCCCCCACCTCATCCAGAACAGGCTTCAGTTCTTTGAGGGGTGCAGGGAAGAGGAAGACAGACATTCCGAAAAGTGCAAGTTTTGGTTTTGTTTCCCGAATTAGCTTTGCGGCACCATCAACATCTATGCACATCTCTTTCACATTGAATGGATAGGGCATGCCAGTAACACCGCGCACACCCACAGCTCCGAATTTTGCGCTGCTGATATGTGCACCATCAGAAACATTTGGAACAGTTATTACATCCCCAGGTTTTGTGAATGCAAACAGCACAGCCAGATTTGCAACTGTTCCAGAAATTGGGCGCACATCTGCAAATTCGCACTTGAAAAGCCTTTTTGCTAATTCAATTGCCTTTAACTCCACTTTGTCCACATAAATGTTTCCCTGGTAATATCTTGCACCCGGTAAACCCTCAGCATATCTGTCACAGAAATCTGAGATTAGCATTTCCCTGGCAAGTGGTGAAATCAGATTCTCAGAAGCAATCATAGGGAGGGCATTCTCAAACCATTTGTGGTGCTGTGCAATCTGTTCCCTTACAAAAAGTACATTATTGAACATTTCTTCAGCCACTTCCTCATTCATGTATCTTTCTGGAATTTTCAAGCTCATTGTATCACCATGAGCCTATACGCAACCAATAAATTATACTTTTGCTTCAACCCATTATGGAAGGGAATATGGATAGCATCATGCGCGCTAAGATTGCAGCTGCAGAAGCAGCAGTAAGGTATGTGGAGGATGGAATGATTGTGGGTCTTGGCACAGGAAGCACCGCAGAAATCTTTGTGCGAAAACTATGTGAGCGAATAAAAAGAGAGGGAATCTCCATATCTGGAGTCACCACATCCAGAAAAACCAGTATCCTGGCAGAAGAAATGGGAATAAAAATTATAGAAATAGATAAAGAGACAGAAATTGACCTCACAGTAGATGGTGCTGATGAGGTGGCACCAGACCTAACTCTCATAAAGGGAATGGGTGGTGCACTTCTCTGGGAGAAAATTGTAGCAAAAATGAGCAGGAAAGTTTATATTGTAGTGGACTACACAAAGCGAGTAAGATTTCTTGGAGAGAAATCGCCATTGCCAGTTGAAATTGTGCCATATGGCTGGAAAAAAACACAGAGTGTGCTGGAAAACATGTTTGGATGCACTGCAGAAATAAGGAAGAAGAATGGAAGTATTTTTCTCTCAGACAGTGGTAACTATATTCTGGATTGCAGATTTCAGAAAATAGAGAACCCTGAAAAGATTGAAAAGGAAATAAAGGGAATCACTGGCGTTGTAGAGTCCGGGCTTTTCTGTAAACTTGCAACCAAGGTTCTGATTGGAAAAGATGATGGAAAAGTGGATGAAGTGAATATGGGAAAACAACTTGACTACTTGTAATTCACCATCAACTCTTTCATTTTTTTCAGGTTTTCATGGATTTTTTCAACCCTTTCGTTTTCTTGTGCCTCAATGGACTCGATTATCTGGGAAAATGGAATTGCCAGGCTGTAGTAATGGACTGGCCTGCCCTTGCCTTCCTTTTTTAGGTCCCTCTTTGTAACCCAGTTCCTCTTTCTCAATTCCTGGATTGCAATGGAAACCTCTGGCTGCCTCAAAAATGCTGAGTGTTCAATTTCCATAGAGGTAACTTCACCTGCTGATGCTAGATATACTAATACTTTTGCAACATTTTTGGGAATGTTCGCTTTTATTAATACGGAAATCATCTCCTGGTCTATTTCTTTTAGATTTCCAGGCATATTCATTCACCAAAAGATATTATTAAAAAAGCAGTATTTAAGTTTTTCTATCTATGGGGGAAGGTAGAAAAATGTATATGTTCCCCACTTTCCAGAAAAATTCTTATAGTACCTACCAATTTTTCTACACCACCACAAAATCAAAAGGTTAATATATCGCTACTTCATATTCCACCCAAAGCGTCAGGGCAGGTGAACGCAATGAACAAAACTAATGCTTACATAAAAGCACTTCTCTTCGGAACACTTCTGGTTATCTCAATTTTGCCCGGATATCTGGCAGAAAACGATGTGCCAGTTCCAGAAAATACTGTGGTATATCAGGACCACGATGTGTTTGTATCTCACCAACTCCCGATAAATTTTAGCATGGTACTGATAGATGCTGCCGGGGCATACATCAATCACAATATCTCAGCAAGGATGGATGACGACTCATTTCTTTCTATTACTGTTAAAGATAATGCTTTTTTCCAGATAAATGCAACAGGTTCGCTAGACCTCAGAAACAATGTAACAATGATATTTGAAGGAAATTCCTCTCTGATAATTAATGGTGGGCTTTTGAATGTTTCTGAGAACGCAACTCTTATTGTTAAAGAAAATGCAAAAATAATGATAAGTGACATGGGGAGATTGCAAATATATGGGAAGTATGAGATTGCCTGCGATTTGTTCTCAATAAAAAATGCACAGATATCTGGGTTATACCTCAACAATGCAAATCAGATAAGTTTAAAATCCGCTGACCTTGGGGATTTCAACATTTCTAAATGCACTCAATTTAGTGCGGAAGATAGCCAGATCTCCAATGTAGAAATCTCTAGCCTGAGTAATTTTCGTGCAACAAACACACTGTCTGAAAAATCAATCTCTGGGCTTCTTATCAGAAATGTGGAGAATTTTTCTATAGAAGATGTGAACCTCCAAATGGCCACAATAGACAACTGCACAAACTTCACTGCCAGGTCAATGTTTTCAGCAAATATATCTAAACTTACTCTCTCCCATCTTAATAAATTCGTGCTGGATGGATACAACGCAAGCAATCTTACAGTACATGCAAATGAAGTGAGCATAAGAAACTCAAGAATAAAGGGAAATGATGGGGAGCTGAGCACACTAACAGAAGCAATGAACTTTTCAATTTCTGAGAGCTACTTTGAAAGGGGCCTCACATTTGGTGCCTCTTCAAATGTTACCATTGTAAATGCAACCATTCCTATGATAAAAGCTACAGAAAATGCCAGCATTGAGATTTATGGCTGGGCAGCCTCAAAGGAAGTAGATAAGGATAAATTCGAAGCCCAGAACATAATTGTCACGGAGAATGCAAGCGTGAAAATTTATAGATGGCTTACTGTCCAGGTTGTAAGTGCAAATAATACCCCTTTGATGGGTGCAACTGTGGTGATCATTGATACAACTGGAAAAAATGAAGTTGCAAGGAATGTGACAAATTCCTCAGGAGTTGCTGTATTTCCATTATACGCTGAAAAAATCACATGTGTTAATGGCTCAAACTATGATGTGTTCCAGGGCTGGTACACCGTAAAGGTAACATATGAAGATTACAAATCAAACCCAGAAGCACATCCTGCAATAATGAATGATTCCATCACCGTAAAGTTCGTAATTGAAAAACCTGCGCCACCTCCACCTGACAATATCTGGATTATTGCAGGTATTATTGTAGTGATAATCATTGTGCTCCTCCTTACCTACTACTTCTTCTACATGACAAAGAAAACTAAAGAGGAAATCGTGAGCGAACCCAAAAAGGAGAAAAAGGAAGAATGGCGCACTGAAGTAAAACCGAAATTCAAGGAGCCGCCCAAAGAATGGTCTGAGAAAAAGGAAAAAGAAGAATAGCAGTGTGTGTTGCAATGAAAAATTCCTTGTTAAATATTTCATTGCTCTCTTTCATTACTGGGTTTTTGTTTATAATGCTCTCGGTCTATACAGGACTTTCGCTTGAGGGTTATAAATCACCCCTTACGCATAACTACAACGAAGTGCTGGAACACGGAATACCCCTCTCTGAAAAAGTTGTTCTGGTAGTTGTGGATGGGCTAAGGTATGATGTTTCCATGAACATGGATTATCTGAAAAAGCTCCGTGAAAATGGTGCTGATTTTATTTCATGGACCGAAATACCCTCTCTTTCATATCCTGGCTGGACTGCGATTCTTAGTGGTGCGAAGCCAGAAATATCAGGCGTGCTCCTAAACTGGGGAAACAAAGAGGTGCATATTGAGAACATTTTTTCAGTAACAAAGGAGATGCATCTGCAAAATGCGGTTGTAGGAACGCCAGAGTGGTGGTATCTATTTGGAAACAATATAACTGGTGGAGAAAAAATTGAGCCCACATCGGATTGCATTCTTTCAGATACTCATGTAAAAAATAGTGCGCTTAGACTGGTGAGATCACAATCTAACTTTACGCTCATTCATTTTCTCAGTGTTGACTTTGCAGGGCATGCCCATGGCGGAAACTCCATCCAGTATCTGGAGAGAGCAAGGGAAATTGATGGATATATCAAGGAGATTGCCAAAGAACTTGACTGGAACACCACAACACTTATTGTAACATCTGACCATGGACATTTGGATAGAGGTGGGCATGGTGGAGAAGAAACCCTTGCAAGAAAAGCTTTTGCTGTGTTTTATGGAAAGGGCATCAGAAAAATGAAAGGGGAAATACACCAGATTGATATATGTCCTACAATCTCCAACATCCTTGGTATAAAGATTCCCGCTGCAGCACAGGGTAGAATCATTTTTGAATGCCTAGATCAAAGCCCTCAAAACGAGGCAATCTATTCCTACCTGCTGATGAAACAGAGATATCTTTTTTGCAAATCTTATTTTACCTCTGTAAAATCGAACATTGAACTGAACAACTCGTATGTAAGTGAGGCTTATGCAGCAATTCTCAGCGGAAACACAACTTATGCAAAGGAAATTTCCGAGAAAGGTCTCAAAGAATATGACCGCCAGATAGAAGTTGTACATGCAAGTATAGAAATAGACCAGAAACTGAATGTGAGTGCAATCATGCTCCTCCTTTTCATCTTTGTACCTTGGTGTGTGTGTATTCTTTTCAGAAAGGCAAAAATCAGTGTTAGCAGTTTACTGAAAAGTGGAGTGTTTGCGGGTTTACTCGTCCTGATGTACTCTTTTATATTTTTCCTCATAGGTCTGGATTTTTCATTTTCAGTGTTCAATGAGGCTACAGATGTATCTAAAACAATGATAATATCTTTCTTTGTGCCAGGTATACTCGTTGCTTCTTTTATCACTTTATACGGATATCTTAAATTGAAAAAAACTCCAGGTGATGTTTTCTCAATTGAAAAAGAGGGCACGGCAATCTATGGAATTCTGCTCTCCGCTTTTGTGACTTATATTGGCATAAATGCAATTCTATACGGGTTCGTATTTACTTATTTTCTCACAAATCTCCGGGCATTCATGCGTGTGTTTCTTGGCGGGTTTATTTCTGCAGGCATGCTCATGTACCTTGCTATTGGACTGCAAATACTGGAAGCTATTAGAGGGTATATGAAAAAATAAACGGGAACACAGCTCAGTATGTGGTGCTCATATCCAGAATTCCCAACTTTCTTGCTAGAATATCAGCGAGCTGAAATACCAGATACGCTAACAGAAAGTAAATAAAAGAAAGGATTATCAGAGAGATTGTGAGATTTGTGAGGGAAAATCCTGCCATGAATGCGTCGTTTTCGGTGCCGAGGACCGCAATTCTGACCATTGAAAACCAGTATGTTGTGGGAAATACCAGGGCAATTTGCTGTGCCCATGATGGGAGGATTGCAACTGGAAAAACCACACCCGAAGCCAGATAAAAAATTCCTGCAAATGCCTCTCCGATGGCACCTCCATGTCTTGCTGTCACAAGATTTATGCCACTTATCAGCAACGCAGTGCCCACAATAAAAACAAAACCAACAAACAAGACAAATCCCAGCAACGGCAGGTTAAACACATAATTTATCTTAAACAGGAGCCCGATAAGTAGAAGCACACCCATCGGCACCAGCGAGAGCAAATACCTTGTAATACTCCGTCCAACCAAATATCTAAAATAGGGTGTGGGAGAGATGTACAGATATCTTAATGTGGAATAATGTTCCCTATCATCGTGCACAATCCAGCCAATTGAAAAAAGTGTCTGGGCAAGAATCATGTAGAAGGCATTCCCTACATACATGAACGCAAGCCCTGTACCTGTAAGTTTGCCTGAAACCACATAGAACATTGCAACCAGCAAAAGTGCTGCACCAACGGGCTTGAAAATGTTGTAAATTGCGAACACAAATGGAGAGGTCCAGTTTGACTCAATCTGAAATTCGAGCCACATTGATGCTTTGAGTGTTTCCTTCACTCCCATCACTGCCACCTCATTGTGAGCGTCCCTTTTGTTTTTCCGAGATATTCCACCTTATCCAGGGCATATTTTGCAAATATAATAAATATTACCGCAAGCATGCTCAGTATCGTGAGTTCAATCCATGGATTGAGAAAGCCCCATGGGCTACTCTCTGGAAACAGAATCTGTCGCATTGCGTCTAAACCGAGTGTTAAGGGAATTAGGGATGCAAATGCAGCTACGGTGGTGCCCAATGCCTTCACTGGAAAGTACTGTCCTGAAAGAAAATAAATTGGTTCCTGGAGTAGATTATTCATATACCAAGCCTCTCTACCCCACATTAGGTAGAGGGAGGCAAAGAGCATCCCCATTCCGTAAAGTGCCAGTAGTGCGACAAAAAACACAAGAGTTAGAAGCATGGGTGATGTTACCGTAAATTTCACATTAAAAATGAAAATTCCAATGAGAAGGATAGCACTTGCTCTCATTGTGGTTGATACCATTGCGCCTATTGCCATACCTGCAAGAATTGACATTTTTGACATGGGGGCTGCAAGATAAAGCTGGAGATTGGCAGTTTCTTTTTCCCAGTAAAGCTGTGCAGCCATGCTCCACAGCACATTTAACCAGTATGTGGTCATTATACCCCCGAGAACAACAAAGCCCTCGTACATCTGGGGGGCGTTTAAACTCCTGTAAACATAAATAAATGCAGAAATACTCAATATCGGAAGCACCGTTTCCCAAATAATCCAGGAAGGTTCCCTCATAAGCCCAACAATTCTTGGATATGCCCTTCCCCTAATTGCGCGCAGATTGAGGAGTAAATAGCTCATTCCAGACCCCTTCCTGTGAGTTTTAGGAACACATCTTCCAGCGTGGGTTCCACTTTGTGCAAGGATACCACCTTGCCATTCTCTCTGTATATTCCAGAAACAACTTCGCCTGCAATTCCATCATCCTTTGCTACAAGCTTGAGTTTTATCTTGCTATCTTGCTGGGTTGCTGTATACCCTACAATTCCCTCAATTTTTCCAAGCCAGTCCATTTTTATTGCAGGCCTTATTTCAAGTTCAAGAGAAACATCTGACTTCACAAGTTTCTTTAATTCTGCAGGCGCATCCAGTGCAATGATTTTACCATGGTCAATTATCGCAATTCTATCACAGAGTTCATCAGCCTCCATCATATAATGCGTTGTGAGCAGTACAGTTCTTTCACTGTTTGAGGTCATCCACTCCTTCACAAATTTGCGGATCATTCTTGCAGTTTCTACATCAAGCCCGAGCGTGGGTTCATCAAGAAACACAATTTTTGGTTCGGTCATGAAACCTCTGATTATGTTCACCTTCTGTCTTTCTCCAGTAGATAGGGTTCTCACCTTTCTCTTTGCGAGTTCCTCTATGTGCAATCGCCTGAGCATGGAATTTATTTTCTCTGTGGCTTCCCGATTTGGAATTCCGTAAAACTGAGAAAACATCCAGAGATTCTCAAAAACCGTAAGCAATCCATAACCCGAGGTCTCACCACCAGAAACCATGTTGATAATGGGCCTTATTTTTTTGATATCTTTTTCTACATCATAGCCATACACATAAGCCTTTCCAGATGTTGGAAGCAAAAGAGTGGTAAGAATTTTTATTAAAGTGGTCTTTCCAGCACCATTGGGCCCTAGCAGTCCAAACAATTCTCCTTTTTTTACAGTTAAATTTACATTATCTAATGCGCGAACTGTTTTTCCCTTACTTTTGAAATCCCTAGTCAGTCTAATACATTCAATTGCATCCACACGCATATGCAATCAGTTGTAGTAGATAAAGATTATGAAAAGTGTGGGAGTGTTTCTCTATATTGGACCTGCGTCACTTCCCGCCATCATCAGCAATTCCTGGAATTTCTGGTAATTTCTTGCGTAAAGGTCTGCATATTCAGCCCTGGGCTTAACTTTCTCAATTTCTTCAACCATTGAATCCACTGCCTTGTTAATGCCATCATAAACTCCCAGAGATGCAAATGAAATCACAGCAGCGCCCATTCCAGCAGACTCAGAACTTGCATGCATCAGGGAGACGGGCCTTCCAATAATGTCTGCCATAATCTGACGCCACACTTTAGAGCGTGCACCCCCGCCATCCAGATAAACCTCAGTGGCATAAGCATTCAGCCCGTGCATCATCTCAAGGAAAAATCTTGCAGAGTAGGCGGCACCTTCCATAATTGCCCTGATCATGGAATTTTTTTTCATGTTCAAGTCCAGATTGTAAAATATTCCTCTGCCATAGAGCATCAGGGGTACAAAAAGAAGCCCTTCTGCACCAGGACTTGAGCGTTCTGCAAGCACATTCATTACATCATAAGGATTCCTGTTTGCCCTTTTTGCATCCTGAATTATGTCGCTACAACAATTGTCCCTGAACCAGCGTAATGCCAGGCCTGTTCCTGGCAATGTGGCTTCCAGTAACCACTTTCCCTCAATGGCATGCGGCAGCATATACATTTTTGTGGGTTTATCAAAATAATCAAACAACGGTTCTGAGGCACACACATCAATGTTCAGAGAAGTGTCAACAGAAATTTTTGCGGTAGCGTCCCTGACTGCACCCACACCCACAGCACCACACTGGGCTGTAGCACCACCTAGAATTACTGAGATGTTTTCAGGAAGGTCCATATCTCTTGCTGCTTCTATGCTCAGTGCGCCCACAACTGTGCCTGGGGGAAATACTTCTGGCAGCATCTCAACTGGAACACCGCACTGTGTAAGCATGCTTTCATCCCATTTCATTGATTTTATGTCAAGCCCGAGACCTGGAGCGTTTGTGGTGTCTATTGCAAAGCGTCTGCATAATTTGTGGATGATGTATGTCTGGGATGTTCCAAATTTGAATGTGCGATAGAATGCATCTGCATAGTAATCTCTCAAAAGGAGAATCTTGTACAGTCCGTGCCGCTGTGGAAATACTTCACGGAAATGCTCAATTCCCTGGCTTGTCCTGGTGTCAAGCCAGCAAATCCCAGGATAAAGATTTCTTCCCAACTCGTCCATGGGTGTGAGTACATCGGGGTCGTTTGTAATTGTCACTGCAATAATCTCTGCGTTTTTCCCAGCCATTGCAACTGCCTGCCTCATTGTGTAAACTGCAGAGCCATACCAGTGTTCAGGATTCTGTTCCATTGCACCTGGCATCGGAGAGGTTGTGGGAAATTCGTGTATAGCGTTTCCTAAAATGTCACCACTTTCACTGATTATTAGAGAGCGCACCTTTGTGTGTTCCACACAGATTACTGCGACACATCTAGCCATACTTCATCACATTCCGCAAAGTTGGAAATACTGGTTATTTTTGCCTTTGTGTCCATGTATAGTATGAGAGTATATATTACTTACTTCTTATGTGGGATTTAAAGTGTCAAGGGATCTACTTCCAAGTAACAGGAATTTGCTTCTTCTTTTCCACAGTTTTCACCTATAGCCAGTATCTCCCAATATAACCCCACCCTTTGCGAAATATTTATATAGTAGTGCATTTATACCTATTTTGGCGATGAACATGGCGAAAATTATAGGGATTGATCTTGGAACAAGCAATTCTGCAGCAGCAGTGATTGAGGGAGGAAAGCCTGTGATAATTCCAAGTGCTGAAGGAACCACTCTCGGAGGCAAGGCATTCCCATCTTATGTGGCTTTCACAAAGGATGGACAGCTTCTTGTAGGCGAGCCGGCAAGAAGGCAGGCAATAACAAACCCGGAAGGCACAGTTTACGCTGTAAAACGAAAGATGGGTACTGACTACAAATACAATATCTATGGAAAAGAATTTACACCCCAGCAACTCTCTGCATTCATCCTCCAGAAAATAAAGAAGGATGCAGAAGCATTTCTGGGTGAAAAAATTGAAAAGGCTGTCATCACAGTGCCTGCATATTTCAACGACAATCAGCGCCAGGCAACAAAGGATGCGGGCACAATTGCAGGGCTTGATGTGGTCAGAATAATTAACGAACCCACAGCTGCATCCCTTGCATATGGAATTGACAAGGCTGGAAAGGAACAGAAAATCCTGGTTTTTGATTTGGGCGGTGGAACCCTTGATGTGACAATTATGGAATTTGGTGAGGGGGTTTTTGAAGTGCTTTCAACATCTGGAGATACGCAGCTGGGTGGCACAGATATGGACAATGCAATAATTGAGTACATTTGTGAAAAATTCAAGGAAGAGACAGGAATTGACTTAAAAAAAGACAGGATGGCAATGATGCGGCTCAAGGATGCTGCAGAGAAGGCAAAAATTGAGTTATCCTCAGTACTCCAGACAGAAATAAACCTTCCTTTTATCTCCGCAGACAGCAGTGGTCCAAAACACCTTCAGATGACACTGACGAGAGCCAAACTTGAAGAACTCATTGAACCCATTCTCAAGAGATGTGAAGCCCCCATCAACCAGGCATTAAAGGATGCAAAGTTAACGAGTGCTGATATAGACAGGGTAATTCTTGTAGGGGGACCAACCAGAATGCCTGCAGTCCAGAACTTTGTTGAAAAAATCTTGGGGAAAAAAATAGAAAGAGGTGTAGATCCTATGGAGTGCGTGGCAATAGGGGCTGCCATTCAGGGTGCAGTGCTTGCTGGCGAAGTCAAGGACATTCTTCTCTTGGATGTTACTCCCCTTTCTCTTGGAGTGGAAACACTTGGGGGTGTATTCACAAAGATAATTGAAAGGAATACCACAATTCCGACCAGAAAGACAGAGGTTTTTACCACTGCATCAGATTTCCAGAATACTGTGGAAATTCATGTACTCCAGGGAGAGAGACCCCTGGCAAAGGACAATACATCCCTTGGTAGATTCCTCCTTTCCGGGATTCCCCCTGCACCTAGAGGTGTCCCACAGATTGAAGTCACTTTTGATATAGATGCAAATGGCATTCTGCATGTTTCTGCAAAGGACCGTGCAACTGGCAAATCACAGAGTATTACAATTACTGCATCTACAAAACTGAGCAAGGAACAGATTGAAGCAATGATAAAGGAAGCAGAAAAGTACGCTGCTGAAGATAAGAAAGTGCTGGAAAAAGTAGAGATGAAGAACAAAGCAGAATCACTTGTTTATAACACCAGAAAGATGCTTAACGAATTCAAGGACAAAATAAATGATGAAGAAAAGAAGAAAATTGAGGAAGGAATTGAAAATCTGAACAAGGCAATTGAAAAGGAAGATATTGTGGAAATGAAGAAAGCAATGGATGAACTTCTGAACACTGTTAGTGGTGTAAGCACAAGGTTGTATCAGCAGAGTGCACCCCCACAATCCCATGATAAGAATCAGCAGAGCGGAGAAGAGCAGGGGAAGAAAGAATGTGTAGATGCGGAATACAAAAAAGTAGATGAAAAATGAATATTTAAAAAACCTTATTTACTATCACAAGTATAGGGTATTTGATGAGCATAGGTAATCAGGTTTCTGGTCCGCAATCCAGTGAAATTGAACTCCTGAGGAGAGCAATCGGAAAATATTTCTCAATTTATGAAATCCGTATTAGCCAAATGGAGGTTGTGTTCCACATTCGCACCAGAGAAGAAACATTGGAAGAAAACTTTGATGCATTGAGAAAAGAACTGTTGCCCCAGAACTATGTACCCACACTCACACTTGAATCCGGGGAGCACATAATTCATGTAATGAAGAAGCCATCTACGAAGTCTTCAAATGTGATCTGGAACATAATTCTCCTCGCAGGTACAATCTGTACAACAACATTCGCTGGGATGACGCTCTGGGCTGGATACATTGGAATTACCCAGACAGACAAAATGCTGACATTTGGTGTGCTTGTGTCTGGAATTCTGTTCTTTGCAATTCCTTTAATGGTCATCTTAGGTGTCCATGAACTTGGGCACTATTTTGCAGCAAAAAGGCATGGTGTGAGTGCAACACTTCCATACTTTATACCAGTGCCACCGCCATTTCTTTTTGGTACAATGGGTGCCTTTATCAGCATAAAAGAGCCAATTCCGAATAAAAAAGCCCTGTTGGATATAGGTGTTGCTGGACCCATTTGCGGTTTCATTGCTGCAATCCCTGTGACAGTGCTTGGACTTTATCTCTCCACGGTGTTCCCGCCAACGATTACTGATGGTGGAGGCTTGATTTTAGGATCTTCCCTGTTATTTGATGCAATCTCAAGGCTTGTGCCGTTCGCATCTGAGGGCATCCATCCGATGGCAATTGCTGGCTGGGTAGGACTATTTGTCACGGCAATCAATCTTTTACCTGCAGGTCAACTGGACGGGGGACACATTGTACATGCACTCCTGGGCACAAACGCAAGGTACCTGGGTTACATCGCAATATTCGCAATGCTAATAATGAGCTTCATTTATCCAGGATGGTTGTTATTTGCATTTCTGGTAATCATCCTGGGGTTGAGGCACCCTCCACCTTTAAATACAGTGTCAAAATTAGACAGCAGGCGAAAACTTGTAGGGATTTTTGCAATCTTCATTCTTTTGAGCAGTTTCGTGGTGGTGCCCATCAGGGATGCAGAAGTTGATTTTGCAGTGGATGCGGATGCAGCTGAAAAATATCTCTCCCCGGATCACACTGTAAGTTTCAATGTTTCAATAGTGAACCTCGGGGAAATTTACGCAAGATATTCCATACAGTTGGTAGGCGTGCAACTCACGAACAACAGTTCTACAATTGAGGACAGAAATTATAAGGAAAATCTTACACTTGAATACTTTTTCACCTCTGAAAACGGAACATCAACCATCAAGAACACCAGTGCAGAAACACAGAGGACGAAGCCAGGTGAGAAAATTAACTTTGAAATTTTGGTCAGATTCAATTTTGAAAATTACTCAGAATTTAATTTTGCAAAGCTGAAATTTGCAGTTAGAGCAGTGGGTATAGATGTGCAAAAAGAGAAGGAGTTTACAGTGGCTCTCAAGCACTAATATTCTGGCCTTCGCATAAGAAAAAGGTATGCCATAAGCATACCAAAGATTATGCAGATTGCACCCACAACCAGGTCATGCATCTGCACTGCAAAGTACACACCCAGGAGCATGATCACAACTGCCAGAAAGTATCCTGCATTGACTATAATGCTGCTCACAAAACGGAAATTGTGATGTGGGATATTAATCTTTCTTCAGGTAAGGAAGAGTAGAATTATTTCGGACAGTAGTTCACATGCAATCCAGTCAACTTTCATCCTTTAATTCTTTCTTAATTTTCATCCCGAGAAAAATCAATATAATCGCAGGTAGAAAGGTGATGCATGTGCAGATACCTATAGAAGCAATTCCTGCCTCCCAGAACTCAAAACCAAAGCCCGACTGCGTGCTAAGATTAATGGCAAGCCCGGATATCCAGAAAACCATCAACAATGCTCCTAATCCAAAGAAAATCACAACTTTATTTTCCTGCGTTATCAGTGGCGCTCTCTTCCTTTGCAAGTTTGGCAACTGCAATCACCCTTTCCCCTTCGTCCAGGCGCATCACCCTTGCACCCATTGTATTCCTTCCCTGCCTTGGGATTTCTGAAACCTTTGTGCGGATCACCTTTGAAGCATGGCTCGTCACAATAATTTCATCAGTTTCTTTTACGCCCAGTACCCTGACAACCTTTCCGTTTCGCTCATTTGTAACTATGGTAATAACACCCTTAGCACCTCTTTTTGTCTTCCTATATTCTTCAAGCAAAGTGCGCTTTCCATAGCCGTTTTCAGTGATTGAAAGAAGATCCTCTCCTGGCTCCACTGTAGCCATGCTCACAACATAATCCCCCTCATTCAACCTGATTCCGATTACTCCGTATGTGGCTCTGCCCATAGCCCGCACATCACTTTCATTGAACCGTACAGCCAGCCCATCTGCAGTCGCGAGAATTACCTCCTGATTACCTTCAGATATATGTACATCAATCAGTTCATCATCCTTCTCAAGATTGATTGCAATGATTCCACTGCTACGGATGTTTGTGTATTCAGAAAGCTGGGTCTTCTTGATTAATCCTTTTTTAGTGGCAAACACGAGGAAGTGTTTGTCGTCAAATTCCCGCACAGCTACTGCAGTAAGCACTCTTTCGTCTTGCTCAAGTTTCTGGAGCAGATTCACGATTGCCTTTCCCTTCGCATATCTCTCGCCCTGTGGAATTTCATATGCCTTTATCTGATACACCTTACCTTTTGTGGTGAAGAAAAGGATGTTATCATGCGTCATTGCATGAATGATTCTTGTAATGTAATCCTCCTCCTTTGTTTCCATGCCAATCAATCCTTTACCACCCCTTCTCTGCATCCTGTAAGATTCCACAGGCATTCTTTTGATATACCCAGTGTTCGTGAAAAGAATCACTGTTTCTTCATCAGGAATCAAATCTTCCACCCTCACTTCCCTTGTGCTGATTTCAATCTGGGTTTTCCTTGCATCACCGTATTTCTCCTTGAGTTCCAGCAATTCCCTTTTTATCACACCCAAGATTTTTTCTCTAGAAGAGAGCAAAACCCTGAGTTCCTGGATTTTCTGATTAAGGGAGTTGAGTTCAGAGCGAACCGCATCTACCTCCATTCCTGTGAGTTTCTGAAGACGCATTTCAAGAATTGCCTTTGCCTGTTCCTCACTCAGAAGGAAGCGCGCCATCAATGCCTTCTTTGCATCCTCAACTGTCTTTGACTTTCTTATAATTCTTATTGTTTCGTCAATATTTTCAAGGGCAATAATCAGTCCGTTAAGAATGTGTGCTCTTTCTTCTGCCTTTTTCAGTTCATACTGGGTGCGTTTTGTTACCACATCTATCCGATATTCCACAAAGCATTGGATGATTTCTTTGATGTTCAGAAGCTTGGGCACATTATTCACAAGTGCAAGGTTAATTATTCCATAGGAAAGTTCCATCTGGGTATGTGCAAACAGCTGGTTAAGCACAATCTCCTCCATTGCGTCCTTCTTTAGCTCAATGACCACGCGCAAACCTTCCCTGTCAGATTCATCCCTGAGATCTGAAATTCCCTCAATCTTCTTATCCTTTACAAGTTCTGCAATTTTTTCCAGAAGCTGTGCCTTATTTACTGTATAAGGAATTTCTGTTACCACAATCGCGGTTTTTCCACGCACCTCTTCAATCTTTGTTTTTGCCCTAATTGTGATTATTCCTCTCCCTGTCTGGTACGCCTCCCTTATGCCGTTTATGCCATATATTATTCCGCCAGTTGGAAAGTCGGGTCCTTTTATTATTTCCATGAGTGCGTCAATGCTTACATCTGGGTTCTCTATGTATTTTATAATTCCATCAACAACCTCTGAAAGATTGTGTGGCGGTATGTTTGTAGCCATGCCCACGGCAATTCCAGAAGAGCCGTTCACGAGCAGGTTTGGAAGTTTTCCAGGCAACACAACAGGTTCCTTCAGGCTTGCATCAAAATTATCCACCCATGGAACTGTCTCCTTTTCAATATCCTCAAGCATCTCCCCTGCAATCTTAGAAAGCCTTGCTTCTGTGTAGCGCATTGCTGCAGGTACATCTCCATCAACTGAGCCAAAGTTTCCCTGGCCATCTATAAGAGGGTATCTCATTGAGAAATCCTGTGCCATTCTTACAAGCGCATCATAAATTGCACTCTCTCCATGCGGATGATACTTACCAAGCACATCACCTACGGTTCTCGCAGATTTTTTATATGGTTTGTCATGAGTTGTAGCTGACTCATACATTGCATACAGGATTCTGCGCTGCACAGGCTTTAAACCATCTTTCACATCAGGCAATGCCCTACCCACGATAACACTCATTGCGTAATCAATGTAGGATTTTTTCATTTCATGTTCTATTGCCCTATCCACAATCCTCTTTCCTTTCTGAGGTTCTGCTGGGGCATGTGAATCCATTGCTTGGTTTTCTGCCATTCAAAATTCCCCCTATATATCAAGATTTGTCACTTCCAGGGCATGTTCTTCAATATACTTCCGCCTAGGTTCAACTTCCTCACCCATAAGTATTGTGAACAGCTGGTCTGCCTCAATTGCATCCTCAATCGTCACTTTTATTAGAGTGCGGTTTTCAGGGTTCATTGTTGTTTCCCAGAGTTGCTGTGGTGTCATTTCACCCAGTCCTTTGTATCTCTGGACATTCGCATTTCCGCCAATTTTTGAAAGAATTTCATCTCGCTCCCTATCACTGTAGGCATACCACTCTTCCTTTCCCTTCTTTATTTTATAGAGCGGTGGCTGAGCAATATAGACATGCCCGTTTTCTATCAGGGGCCTCATATGGCGGAAGAAGAATGTGAGGAGGAGGGTGCGGATGTGAGAGCCATCAACATCTGCATCGGTCATTATGATAATTTTGTGGTATCGCAGTTTAGATATATCAAATTCTGAGTTTATGTTTGTGCCAATTGCGGTGATTAGTGTGCAGATTTCCTCATTCTGGTAGATTTTCTCTGCTCTGGCTTTCTCCACATTCAGAATTTTTCCACGAAGTGGGAGAATTGCCTGGAATTCCCTGTTTCTGCCCTGCTTTGCAGAACCCCCAGCAGATTCACCCTCAACAATGAAGAGTTCGCATTTTGCAGGTTCCTCATTAGAACAATCTGCAAGTTTGCCTGGAAGTGCAGTGGTCTCAAGCAGTCCTTTCCTTCTTGTAAGTTCCCTAGCCTTTCTTGCCGCCTCCCTTGCAAGTGCTGCCTGAATTGTCTTTTCCACAATTATTTTTGCCTCATTAGGATGCTCCTCCAGATATTCCATCAATTTCTCATACATTATGCTTTCCACAATCCCTTTCACCTCGCTGTTTCCAAGTTTTGCCTTTGTCTGCCCCTCAAACTGCGGCTCCATTACCTTAACACTGATCACTGCGGTGAGTCCCTCGCGCACATCATCGCCTGTAAGTGTAAAATTGTTCTTCAGTAGGTTTCTTGCCCTTGCATACTCGTTTATCACCCTAGTGATTGCGGAACGGAAGCCAGCAACATGGGTACCCCCATCAACTGTGGAAATATTGTTGACAAAGGAGAGAAGATTTTCTAGATAAGTGTCGTTATACTGGATTGCAATTTCAACCTCTGTTGTGTCTCTAAAACCCTTTATGTAAATTGGGGGTTTATGGAGGACATTCTTGTTTGTGTTCAGAAACTCAACAAAGGAGAGAATTCCGCCATCATATCTGAATTCACTGGATTTCCCAGTTCTTCTATCTGCAAATGTGATTTTTATTCCTTTATTAAGGAATGCTAATTCTCTTAACCTTCTTGCAATAGTGTCATAGTCAAATTCTGTGGTTTCAAAAATCTCTTTATCGGGTTTGAATGTGACAATTGTACCAGTATTCTCAGCTGTGCCTATAGTTTTCAGTCCAGTTACGGGCACTCCACGTTCGTACCTCTGGAAATACATCTTTCCATCCCTTTTTACCTTCACTTCAAGGAATTCTGAGAGTGCATTCACAACATGCACACCTACACCGTGGAGCCCGCCAGAAACCTTATATGTGGTTTTGTCAAATTTGCTTCCTGCATGGAGGACAGTCATGGCGATTTCAAGTGCAGGCTTGCCGTACTTCGGATGAATATCTACAGGAATTCCGCGCCCGTTATCCTCAACAGTTATGCTTCCATTTTCATTAATTGTAACATTTATTTCTGTGCAAAAACCTGCCATTGCCTCATCAATACTATTGTCCACAACCTCATTTACCAGATGGTGAAGCCCTCTGGCATCTGTGCTTCCTATGTACATACCAGGCCTTTTTCTTACAGCAGTTAAGCCTTCAAGCACCTGAATGCTGGAAGCATCATACCTGATGTTCTGCTCTGCCATACTTATCCCCATACTCTGTAAGTATATATAGGTTCAGATTGGTTAAAGAAGGATCATATATGACCTATACATTTTCTACAACCTCTTACTAACACTATCTTTATTTACTTCCTGCCTATCTATCTTTACGGTGATTTGATGCCTGAACCCAAGGAAATCGTGAAAAAGAAGATGATTGAAAAAAGCGTACAGATAGTTGAAAATAAGAAAATAAAATGTGAAAATGCTGTCTTTATTGAAGCATTACCCAGCGTTGGTCTCATAGGCAGCATTGTTGGAAATTTTCTGGTTGATAATTTCAAACTTGAAAAGATTGCCACAATTGTTTCAGATTATTTTCCACCCGTTGCCATTGTGCGCAATTCAGTACCCATGCACCCTGTAAGAATATACGGAAATGACAAAATTCTGGTATTTCTTTCTGAGTTTGTACCAGAACCATTCCTAACAAAAGAAATATCTGATCTCATCTTGGAACTTGCAAAAGCCAGAAAATGCTCAATGATAATTTCCCCCGAGGGTGTGGTTTACAACGGAGCACAGGGTGAGGGAGGAATATATGGTGTGGGTTCCACCGAACGCATGAGGAAACTGCTGGCGGAACACAATATTTCAATGCTCAGGGATGGCATAATCTCAGGAATCTCAGGAACCCTGCTTGCTGATGGAGAACTCAGTGGAATTGATGTCCTCTGTCTCCTAGCGGAAAGCAACCCAAGTATGCCAGATGCAAGGGCAGCAATCAAAATAGTAAAGACAATTGATAAACTCCTCCCAGATATAGAAATAGACACCACACCCCTTGAAGCCCAGGCAGCAATGTTTGAGGAAATGTTCAAAGCCTCTGTGGAAAAAGCAAAGGCCAGTTTGGCAAAGCATGAAATAGACTCGTTCCACACGATGTATGGGTGAGATTAACCATGTTTAAACCAGAGGAATTTGTAGAAACTACGGTTCGGGAACTGAAAGCTAGAATTAGTGGGAAGGCAATTATTGCGTGCTCTGGTGGTGTGGACAGTACTACTGCAGCAGTGCTTGTGGCCAAGGCAATCGGTTCGAATCTTCTTGCAGTTTATGTTGACACTGGACTGATGAGGAAAAATGAGAGCGAGAGTGTCAAGAAAACATTTCAGGCACTTGGATTAAACTATAAAATAGTAGATGCAAGAAAGGAATTTATTGAGGCATTGAAAGGAGTGGTTGAGCCAGAAATGAAAAGAAAAATTATCGGGGAGAAATTTATCAGGGTTTTTGAAAGGGAAGCGAAGAATTTCGGAGCAGAGTATCTGGTGCAGGGTACCATTGCGCCAGACTGGATAGAAAGTGGAGATGGCTTAAGGGACACAATAAAATCCCACCACAATGTAGGTGGATTACCAAAGGAAATGCATCTTAAGATTGTGGAACCCTTGAGGGAGCTATACAAGGATGAGGTGAGAAAACTGGCATCCTATCTTAATGTTCCTGTGCATGAACGCCAGCCATTTCCGGGCCCTGGTCTAGCAATTCGTGTACTCGGTGAAGTTACAGAAGAGAGATTAGAAATTGTAAGAGAGGCATGTGCAATTGTTGAGGAAGAATTGGAGAATGCTGTGAAAGCAGGCAAAATCGTAAGGCCATGGCAGTACTTTGCGGTCCTGCTCCCTGTTAAAAGCGTGGGTGTCCACGGAGATGTGCGCTCATATGGGTACACGGTGGGAATCAGGGCTGTGGATTCTGTGGATGCGATGAGTGCAGAATACTCTAAAATTCCGCATGAAATCCTGGAAAAAATCTCAATAAGAATTACCAATGAACTGAAGGAAAAGGTAAATCGTGTGGTTTATGATATTACGCACAAACCCCCTGCAACAATAGAATGGGAATAGCTCTAATCACACTCTGTTTTATTTTTCCACATTTTCGGGTACGTGCCTGGTGGCATTAATACTCGCAGTGGATGTAATGCTATGCCCTTCTTTGCATTTGCGATTTCCATGCTGCCCATTTTTGCTTCTGCAAAGCAAACCCCTTCGTCTTTTAGGGAAAATACGCCCACAACACTCCCCTTTTCAATATTTTCGCTCAAACGCACAATTCCAGGTACATTTATATCTGCACCGTGGCACACAGCATCTACTGCAGAATCCTTCAGGTACACCTTAGGGAGGTGCTGGAGCATGCTTTCCATGGGCTGGAGAATTTTTTTGAGAGGTTCAATGTCACCTTCTTTGTAAAACTCGTATGCATCTTTCACTTCATGGAGTTTAACTGCTTCCTCCTCTGTAAATCCAGCAGTCCTCACTCTTCTCAGTTCCTGAAGTTGTGCACCCACACCAAGTGCCTCGCCGATATCAGTACAGAGCGTTCTCACATAGGTACCTGAATCACATACCACCCTGAACAGCACAAGTCTTCCATCTATTTCCAGAATATTGAGTGCATGAATCTTTCTTATTCTGAGTTCACGTTTTACTGCAGCCCTTACAGGTGGCAACTGGTAGATGTCTCCAATAAATCGCAAAAACACCTTTCGGAGAGAATCTTCATTGATATCTCCATGGAGGCGCATCAGTGCTACATATTCCTTTGTACCTATCAAGAGGCATGGAAGTGCTTTTGTGGCGTTTTTGAGGGAAACTGGGAGAACACCGCTTACTTTTGGGTCAAGTGTACCTGCATGTCCAGCTTTCGGAATTGAAAAAATTTGTTTTACCCAGGCAGTTACCTGGTGGCTGGTAGGACCAGGTGGTTTGTCAATGATTATCAATCCGTTCTGGATGTGTTCCTCAACAGTTCTCATGTGAGGGGGTTTACCCCATTTAGGGTCAGTTTCTGCTTTGCAGAGTTCAATCATTGGAACAGGGATAGCAGGAGAGATATAGAAAGCTTTTTCCAACGAGGGGAGGGGGCAGAGCCCCCTCCCCTTACGGTAACCTCACGGGGTTACACCCTACGGTACCTGTATTAAGGGGTATCTAAAGATACCCCGA